>CAZFWL010000007.1:0-17816 GCA_964522775.1 uncultured Halomicronema sp. | reverse complement strand
GCCCTGGAGTCAACACGTTGGTGCACGGGATTTTGGCGTCGCGGCCAACAGCCCGATCGATCGCCTCCAGGTGCAGTGGTTTGCTCACTGGCTTCACGATGAACCCGCTCAGCTGCTCAGTCAGCCCGCTGTCAATTTGTTTGAGATGGGGGGCAATCGGTGGCGAGAATTTGAGCATTGGCCTGACGGCGATCGCCAGCGTTGGCACTTTGCCAGTAGTGGACTGGCTGCGATGCATCTTGGCGATGGTAAGTTGCTGCAATCTGCCGCCCCTTTAGCTGACGCGTCCTCGTTGCAGACAACCGGGACTCAGAGTATCGACACTTGGGTACACGATCCTTGGCGGCCAGTGCCCTCGTGCGGGGGCCATGCTGCGTTGCCTGCTGGTTCGTTCGATCGCGCCGCGATTGATGGCCGTAGCGACGTTTTGACTTACACGTCTGACCGGCTCTCGCAACCCTTGTCGATAGCCGGATCGGTAGAAGTCAGCCTCCATTGCCAGTCCGATCGTCCCAGTTTTGACCTCAGTATCACCTTGTCAGAAGTGCGACCCGATGGGCGAGTGTATAACTTGACTCAGGGTTATGGTCGCTTTACCTGTACCCCTGATGCGTGGCAGACCCATGGGTTGAAGTTGCAGCCGACGTGCTTCCACTGTCCTCCGGGCCAGACTTTGCGCGTCAGTATCAGCGCGGCTAGTTTTCCGGCGTATCCCGTGAATCCTGGCGTGGCGATCGCGAATGCCGAGACGCGACTCATCGACGCCCAAATCATTACCCTCAGCTTGAACTGCAGCCATCCAGATTCGTATATTTCCCTCTCCCTGGGCTGAGCCATCTGAGGATTTCAGGGCTTTTAAGCCGGGCACATGGTTGTGAGCTGCTTCGCAATCATTGTGATTCCAGAACTGACTTTAGCGAGGGGAAGCCTAACCTCTACTATTGAACAGGCAACCATACTCTTCCTCTGATTTCGTAATATGGCAGATTCCCATGGGTCGATTCCTTCTTGTGCTTGGCAGCATCCTATCGGTCAAGACTGGGAACATCATTACGTTGTGCGCTATGCCAGTAACCTGGATGATGGCCCTTGGCATGGTGCACCTCTGGGGGGCTTTGGAGCTGGCTGCATAGGCCGATCTCCCCGAGGCGATTTCAACCTCTGGCATTTGGATGGCGGTGAACACATCTTCCAAACCTTTCCGGGCTGCCAATTCAGCGTCTTTGAGCAGAGTGGCGATCATACCCAAGCCTACGCGCTGTGTACGGATGCTCCACAGGACGGCTCTCTCAACACCTGGCAGTGGTATCCCAAAAGTAGCGGTCAGCGTTCTTCCTCATCTATTGACCCGGCCGATCCTGCCAACATGCACACGGGTACTTATCATGCCCTCTATCCCCGCAGTTGGTTCGCATATCAAAATGTTTTCAACGCGGAACTGACCTGTGAACAGCTATCGCCCATTTGGGCCCACAATTATCAGGAAGCTAGCTATCCCGTAGCGGTCTTTTTGTGGACGGCCCATAACCCGACCGATCAGCCCATCACCCTCAGCATCATGCTGAGTTGGCAAAATATGGTGGGCTGGTTTACCAATACGGAAAAATCGCCAGAGGTACTCCAGCGCGATGACGGCAGTCCCTATTACAATTATGTGCCTGCTTTAGGACAAAGTGCGGGCAACCATAATCTGCTGGTGCAAACGGGGGATGTCATTGGCTGTGTGATGCATGGGGCCTGGTCGCAACTGGGGCGATCACCGCAGGAAGGGGACGGCAGTTGGGCGATTGCCACCCCCGCCATGGATAACACTGATCTCTTTTTTCACACCCGTTGGAATCCTGCTGGTGATGGTAACGATCTCTGGCAAACTTTTGCGACAGATGGCTCGTTAACCAACGAAATAGCCGATCAGCCTGCTGCATTAGATGAACAGATCGGCAGTGCGATCGCCATTCGATTTACCCTCCAACCCGGTGAAACGCGGCAAATCCCAGTAGCTTTGGCCTGGGACTTACCCGTAACTGAATATGCCGCTGGCGTTTCCGAATTTCGCCGTTATACCGACTTTTTCGGGCGCGAAGGCTGTCATGCCTGGGCGATCGCTCGCACTGCACTGGCTGAATATCGCCAATGGCAACAGCAAATTACTGCCTGGCAGCAGCCAATTTTAGATCGCTCCGACTTGCCCGATTGGTTCAAAATGGCGCTCTTTAACGAGCTCTATGACCTGACCAGCGGCGGCACTTTGTGGACGGCGGCTACAGATCAAGATCCAGTCGGTCAGTTTGCTGTACTGGAATGTGTTGATTACCGCTGGTATGAAAGCCTCGATGTCCGACTTTACGGCGGCTTCGCCACTCTGCTGCTCTGGCCAGAGCTGGAAAAAGCCGTGATTCGAGCGTTTGCCCGGGCCATTCCGATTGCCGATGATCGCACGCGCATCATTGGCTATTACTACACCGTTGGCGAAGCGAATCATTACGCGCCTCGCAAGCTCAAAGGAGCTACCCCCCATGATTTGGGGGCGCCTAACGAGCAGCCATTTATCCAGACCAATTACACCAGCTATCAAGACTGCAATCAGTGGAAAGATTTGCCGAGTGATTTTGTCATTCAGGTTTACCGAGCTTATAAGCTCACGGGTGAGCAGGACCTTCAGTTCTTAGCCGAATGCTGGCCCGCAGTCACTGAAACGTTGAAATATCTCAAACGATTCGATACCGATGGTGACGGTATCCCTGAAAACGGTGGGGCTCCCGACCAAACCTTTGACGACTGGCAACTCAAAGGCGTCAGTGCCTACTGTGGTGGACTTTGGATGGCGGCGCTAGAAAGCGCGATCGCGATCGCTCATGTTCTCACCCAAGCCAATCTGGCTCCCGGCAACACCCCTATCTTGGTGACGCAGTATCAGCGCTGGCTAGAACAAAGCCGTAACCATTTTCATCTCAAGCTATGGAATGGCCAGTACTATCGGCTGGATACAGGGAGCGGTTCCGAAGTCGTGATGGCAGACCAACTCTGTGGTCAATTTTGTGCGCGACTGCTGGGGTTGCCCGATTTAGTTGCTGAAGAATACACGCGATCGGCACTGGATGCGATTTATGATGCGTGCTTTGTGAAATTCAACGCCTATGCTGCCCAAGCTGCCATCCCCCAAACCCAGAAATTTGCTGGAGCGCAAGCTGGCACGTTTCGTTCTGCTCAACCAGAGCAGGCGATCGGAGCCGCCAACGGTGTCCTGCCTTCCGGCGTACCAGAGGATCCTGACGGAACTCACCAACTTGAAGTGTGGACAGGCATTAATTTTGGTCTCGCGACCTTCTTCGCTCAGATGGATCAGCCCGAACGGGCTTTTGCTATTACAGAAGCTGTGGTTCAACTAATTTATCGCTACGGGCTGCAGTTCCGCACCCCGGAAGCGATCACCGCGTTTGGGACGTTTCGTGCCTGCCACTACCTCCGTCCCTTAGCCATTTGGGGAATATACGGCATGTTGACAGACTGGCTGCCAAACTCAGGCCCAAGGGGATCCGGTTGATGAGGCGGGTGATCTACAGAGCCTGCTTGATGACGCTTTCACAGCTGTTAGATGAGGTCGTTTAAATCAAAATATGGGAGGTCAAAAACTGCTCAACTGCCTCGGGAGTCGGTTGGGCTGCGATCGCCCCTGGTTGCAGAGTCGTCAGCGCTCCGACGGCACTGGCATAATGCAGCATTTCCTTAATCTTGTCAGTCGATTGAAAACTGTCCCAGCCGTGTCGAGAGAGCTGATGCAAAATGCCTGCTAAAAAGGCATCCCCTGCTCCAGTCGTATCGATACTGTTGACGCTAAAAGCCGGTAGCGAGACTTCATGCTGTCGGGTAGCGCAGGTACTACCATGTTCGCCATCGGTGAGCAGTACCGCTTGCAAGTTGGGAAACCGCTGGCAGATTTCTGCAGCAGAGTCGGTATCAAGCAGCCATTGGGCTTCTTCAAGGGAGAGCTTGAGCAGATCAACCGCCTGTAAAAATGCGTGAATGGTTTGAGGGGCGATCGCAGTATCAGGCCAAAATACTGGTCGCCAGTTTAGGTCAACAACAATTTTGGTTCCGGCTTGTTGGGCTTTAGCCTGTGCCCGTTGCATCGCCTTGGCAGTGGTTGGATACGCTAACCCCAAAGTGCCCATCACCAGATAAGCTACTCCGGTAAAGTCCACATTATCAATCCACTCAGGCGACAGATAAGCATCGGCGAAGGCTGACGGGTCGGGCCTGCTAAAGCCGACAAAGGCGCGATCACCCATTTCATCCCGTTCTACGAGCACGACTCGAGTGGGAGCTGTAGCGATGCGCTGAATCTGACACCGAACCCCTTGGGCTTCAACGATTTGGACTAGCCAGTTCCCAATGTCGTCTTGCCCCAAACAACTAACTATGCGACTGGGTGTGCCGAGTTTAGCGATCGCGGTAGCGACGTTTGTCGGTGCCCCACCGGGATGATCGGTCCATTTTTCTGATTCGCTATGGCAGTTTTGGCCGACCTCAAAGAGGCGATCGATTAAGCACTCGCCTAAGCAGATAATAGATTCTGTCATCGTACTGGTGAAAAAGAATTCCAAAGCAAAGACTGGGACCCAAACTTGTTTGAACCCCAGTCTTCAAAGGACAGCTAGTTTTTCTTCTCAAGCCCTAGAACTTAACTCAAGGCCTCAGCACCACCAACAATCTCTAAGATTTCCTGAGTAATTGCTGCTTGACGGGCTTTGTTGTAGTCCAAAGTCAACGACTTAACTAATTGACTAGCGTTGTCACTGGCATTATTCATTGCCGTCATCCTTGCTGCTAACTCGCTAGCTGCAGACTCTTGCAATGCCCGTAGAATTTGATTGCTGAAGTACAGTGGCAACAAAGCATCGAGAATCTGTACAGGATCCTGCTCAAACAACATATCCTTCGGCAAAGTGCGGTCTTCAAGAGCGACTTTTTCGCGAGCCACGTCAATGCGACCGCCTCGGGTAATTAAGCGGAAAATCTCATCGTCTTCTGCTTCTAAACCTTGTGGGTCAAGGGGAAGCAAAGTCTGTACGACCGGGCGAGAACTGACTAAAGATACGAACTTGGTATATACCAGCTCAACTCGGTCAACGGTACCCGATAAAAACAGCGATAAGAGTTGATCTGCGATTTGAGATGCTTCTTCTGCAGTAGGAATTTGCTCTAACTCAGTAAACTTAGAATCGATTGGCTGCTCTCGACGCGTGAAATACTGAGTTGCTTTTCGTCCCACCAAAATGTAAGTGTAGTCAATACTGCTAGCTGTCAGTTCCTTAGCTCGGTTCTCAGCTCGACGAATCACATTGCCGTTGTAGCCACCACACAAGCCGCGATCGCCTGAAATAACTAACAACGCCACTTTTTCAACCGGACGTTCTTGTAATAAAGGCAGATCAACATCTTCAAACTTAAGCCTTGTTTGCAGACCATGCAAAACTTGCGCTAAGCGATCAGCAAACGGGCGAGTCGCAATCACTTGTTCTTGAGCACGCCGCACTTTGGCTGTTGCGACTAAGCGCATTGCCTCGGTGATCTTACGAGTGTTTTTAACTGATTTGATGCGGTCTCGAATTGCTTTCAGGTTAGCCATTTTTTTCCCTTCCTAACCAACTAGGCATCTGGCGATTTGTTCAAAGAGTGAAACCGCCAGATGCAAACCTTGAACTTTAAGCAGCAGCCATGAATGCTTGCTTAGTTTCCTCAATGGCTCCCTTGAGAATCTCTAAGAGCTCATCAGTGAGCTTCTTCTCAGTCTTAACAATCTCGCCATACCGAGGCTTGCTAGTCTTGAGATAGTCTCTCAACTGCTTAGAGAACTCAGTAATCTTGTCAACAGGAATATCGTCCAAGTAGCCGTTGGTCCCTGCATAGATGATTGCAACTTGCTCTTCTACAGGCAAAGGAGAATTTTGCGGCTGCTTCAGGAGCTCACGTAAGCGAACACCTCGAGCCAACTGATCTTGAGTGGCTTTGTCCAAGTCAGAAGCGAACTGCGAGAAAGCCTGAAGTTCGTCAAACTGGGCAAGTTCTAATTTCAACTTACCAGCAACCTTTTTCATCGCCTTAATCTGGGCTGCTCCCCCTACTCGAGACACAGAGATGCCAGCGTTAATGGCTGGGCGCAAGCCCGAGTTGAATAGATCAGACGACAAGAAGATTTGCCCGTCAGTAATTGAAATTACGTTGGTCGGAATGTAAGCCGACACATCTCCTGCTTGCGTCTCGATAATTGGCAAAGCGGTCATGCTGCCACTACCAAGCTCATCGCTCAGCTTAGCTGCCCGCTCGAGCAAGCGAGAATGTAAGTAGAAAACATCACCAGGGTAAGCTTCGCGTCCCGGTGGACGACGCAATAGTAGAGACATCTGGCGATATGCCTGAGCCTGCTTAGACAAATCATCGTAGATGACTAGAGTGTGCTTGCCCTTATACATGAAGTATTCGGCTAAAGTGGCACCGGTGTAAGGTGCCAAATATTGCAGCGGTGCAGGATCACTGGCATTTGCTGCAACCACAATGGTGTAATCCATTGCTCCGCGCTCTTCCAATGTATTGACGACCTGCGCCACAGATGCCGCCTTTTGTCCAACAGCAACATACACACAGATAACATCCTCACCTTTCTGGTTCAGGATGGTATCGATCGCCACAGCCGTTTTGCCCGTCTGGCGATCGCCAATAATAAGCTCACGTTGGCCTCGCCCAATCGGAATCATGGCATCAATGGCCGTAATTCCTGTTTGCATTGGCTCACATACTGACTTGCGCGCAATAATGCCAGGGGCCATGGATTCGGTCAGCCGGGTTTCGCTGGTTTGAAGATCACCTTTGCCATCAATAGGGCGCGCTAAAGCATCGACTACTCGACCCACCAAAGCATCGCCAACTGGGATCGAATTAATTTTGCCAGTCGCTGTTACCGGGCTACCCTCTTGGATGCCGTAGCCAGCGCCCATAAGCACTGCGCCGACGTTATCTTCCTCAAGGTTCAAGGCAATCCCAACAGTGCCATCTTGGAACTCGAGTAACTCACCGGCCATAGCTTTTTCAAGGCCATAAATCCGGGCAATCCCATCGCCCACTTGCAGTACGGTGCCTACATTAGAAACTTGAACAGATTGGTCATACTGTTCAATTTGCTGCTTGATAATATTACTGATTTCGTCAGGTCTGATAGCTACCATTGGAATTGCTCTACTGAACTGGATGAACGACAAACAACTGAAACAAGTTCACAAACTCAGGTTGAACTCGAAACTAAGAAATTTCCTAAATCAACTGCATACTCAAACGCCTCAACTGACCGTGCAAGCTAGCGTCTACCACTTGAGAGCCCACTTTGATAATCACGCCGCCTAATAAGCTAGGCTCAAGCGTTACCTCCAAGTCAACTTGTGCAGCGCCAGTCATTGCGACCACCTTCTGGCGAATCTGCTCTTTCTGAGAATCAGACAAATCAACGGCAGCAGTAACCTCAGCTAACACAGTTTTTCTTAACTGGCGTAGAAGCTCTTGGTAACGTTTCAAAATTGGAGCAACAAACCCCACTCGGCCTTTATCAACTAGGAGTTTCAAAAAGTTGGTAAACAGCGGATTCAGGTCAGACGAAATTTCTCCCAAAACCCCTTTCTTTGCGTCTTCAGCAATCAAGGGATTTCCCAGAAAATCGTCAAACTCTTTTGATGAACTTAAAAGATCTAAGACTGCTTGAGAGTCTTCGCCAAAACGATCTTCAAGCCCCTGATCTTGCGCAAGAGACATCAAGGCCTGAGCATAGGGATCAGCAATTTCTAGCGAAACAGTTGTCGAACTCATTGATAATTAATCCCCCAGCAATGCAATACTTTTATCGACTAAAGCTGTTTGAAGCTCTGGCGTGAGACGCGAAGGTAACTCATTCTCCGCACGCTGTAAGGCTAATTCTGCTACTCGCTGCCTTAGCTCTCGGATAACTTTTTCCTGCTGGAAGGCAATATCTTGATCAGCGTCAGACCTCATCTTCTCAACATCAGCTTTTGCTTGTGCCAAAATGTCAGCACTCACTTTATCTGCATTATTCTTGGCAGCTGCAACAATTTCTTTGGCTTTAGACTGAGCTTGCGCTAGATTCACTTCTTGCTTACTTAGCGCTTCCTTTGCTTCCTGTTGGCGACTTTCTGCATCGCGAATCGCCTCTGCAATGGTTGCCTGGCGCCCAGATAAAGTACCTCCCAGAAACTTTCTGCCAAAATAAAACAGAACTCCCCAAATGATGGCCAAATTAATGAGGTTTGTTTCAAGAAGGTCTAAATTCAACCCAAAGCCACTTCCCTCAGATGCCAGAAGTGAAAGACTAGTCATAATGCCTCTTTATCTCAACGGCCTACCAAAACTTGCTTAAACTCTTCAAAAAGTTATTACTCTATGCAGCACTCAAGAGCTTATCCAGCATCTGTTGAGCTAAAGAATCCACCTGATTCTCCAATGTTTCAAAAGCAGATGATTTCTGAGCATCAATCTCTTTTTGAATCTGCTCCTTTTGGGCCTGGGCTTCCTGTTGTGCCTGCTTGATTTGCTGACTGGCAACCTCTTCTGCGGCAGACTGAGCATCAGCGATGATTGACTGAGCCTGTCTACGAGAGTCAGCAAGCTCTTGCTCATACTGCTCAGCAATTTTCTGAGCCTTGGCTAGCTGCTCTTTAGCGCTGACTATGTTAGAGCTTACATATCCATCCCTTTCATCAATCGCATCTCCCAAAGGTTTGTAAAACACCTTGTTCAAAACGACTGCCAAAATCAAGAATTGAATTGCCATCAAAGGAAGCGTGGCATTGATATCAAAAAGACCACCACTTCAACCGCTAATAGCAACGTCCAACTCATCGTATCCAATGCCCTACAGTGTCGTTAATCAGAAGTTTAGTTGGGAAAAATCAAAGACCCAAAGGTCGCTCAGCTGAGACACCTATGTCCTCAGCTGAGGTTGATCAAAATCTAGCTAAAGGGATTTGCAAATAGCAAAACTAAGGCAACAACAAGACCGTAAATAGTCAAGGCTTCCATAAATGCCAAAGAAAGCAGCAAAGTTCCCCGAATCTTGCCTTCAGCCTCTGGCTGACGAGCGATACCTTCTACTGCCTGACCGGCTGCAGTACCTTGACCAATTCCTGGGCCAATAGCAGCTAATCCAACAGCTAGTGCAGCAGCGATGACGGATGCAACAGCAACAATTGGTTCCATTTCCTTAACCTCAAAGAGTGGATGTTCTACTAAACAACTACAGAATTGAACTTGCCATTTGGCTCGCTCTTAAATGTGGTCACAAGGACCGCCTTGTTGATATTGCGTTTAGAAACCTACGCATCAACCTAGGACCATCTGGGTAGTCTGTAAACTACCCATGCTCTTCCTCACCATGCCCTTCCATAGCTTCGCCAATATAGACAGCAGCAAGCGTTGCAAAAATCAGTGCTTGAATAGCGCTAGTAAACAATCCCAAAACCATGACTGGCAAAGGAACAAATAATGGAACTAGAAGCACAAGCACGGCAACAACTAACTCGTCCGCCAAAATGTTTCCGAAGAGTCGGAAGCTGAGAGACAAAGGCTTAGTGAAATCTTCCAAAATATTGATTGGCAGCAAGATTGGGGTGGGCTCAATGTAACGAGCGAAGTACCCCAAACCACGTTTTCTAAATCCTGCGTAGAAGTACGCCAAAGACGTTAGCAACGCGAGTGCCACAGTCGTATTGATATCGTTGGTCGGCGCTGCTAATTCACCGCCCGGAATATGAATTAACTTCCAGGGAACTAAAGCACCAGACCAGTTCGATACAAAGATGAACAAAAACAAGGTTCCCACAAAAGGAACCCAAGGGCGATATTCCTTTTCGCCAATTTGCCCCTTCGCCAAGTCGCGGATGTATTCCAGGGCATACTCCATGAAATTCTGCAAACCTGAGGGAATACGCTCAACTTTTCGGGTGGCAAGCAACGAAAAGAGAAGTAATAACGCAATCACAAACCAAGATGTCAGAAAGACTTGACCGTGAATACTGAGGCCAGCCACTTCCCAGTAGAAATGTTCCCCAACTTCTAGTTCAGCCAACAGCAATGACATCGGCATAAAATCAATCATCTCTAACTATTCTTAAGGTTTGCACAAAAAAACACTAGAAAAACAGTGCTAGACTCTCAGCAATCGTAGTGTCAGTCCGAAATACAAGGCTTAGCTCTGCTGATCTGGGAAAACAGACCATATTGTGTAGCCGATTAATGCTGCTTTATAGGTTAAAAACCCAAGAAAGACAGGCATGACCTCAAGTTGATTCCACTGGCTGGCAACTAAAATCATAGCTGCGACTAAAGCCAGCCGACTACTTGATATTTGGCCAGAGCTTTTACCTATAGCCTCAACATTCTTCGACAACATTCTTAAGTAAACCACGCCAGTGCACGCGCCAATCAGATAGTTCAACGCAATGTGTAACGAATAGGCGAAGCAGGTGGCTGTAAAAATGATCGCGGAAAATACGATCGTCGTCTGAAGCAGTTGCATTTGCAGCTTGTAAAAACCTTTCATTGAATCTTCTGTTGAAGAGTCAACATTTGGTTCGTCCGCATTTGCTGCTGCCTCAGGCAGCTCAGAACTCGTTGGAGTTTGCACGTTGCCTGTCCGGTCGCTGAGAGTGGATAGCCTAGAATCCCTTAGTCAGACTTAGCTCTAGACCATGGCAGATCATATCACGGTAATAATCGTTAATTTTTGCGATATTCCAGATATGTCCAAAAAATGTATGGAATTTGGCTGAAAGGTCAATTCGCTGCTGATTTGAGTCAAAGATGCCTGATATATAGTGATGCTCTATCGCTGTGACTAATACAAAGAGCGCAGCAAGTTGACTGTGAATCTTGATGCTGTTTGCTGATGTATTCAGCCTAGGCGGAGAACTGCGGAATCCAGATTGGTCTGCATCATCAAGATACCTGTAGGGAATGTTGCTTGATACAGGGCATCCATAGCAAGCAACTGATCTTAATCGCATCCACATCAGTTGCTGTTATGTAGCTGCCTGGTGCATCTGAACGCAATAAGTGGCTTTGTGACAGGTGGCCCAGAAATCAGAAATGCTCTGTGTATCTTGACAGTTTTCTGGGCGTTGACAGCATCATGGCGAGTTGAAGTGAAGACTTCTATTCGTTGTCATTGCAACGTCTACCAGTACTTTAATCTTTTGCGTTACAGAGCTTTACATCTTTCTAATCTTTTGGCGCTAAGCCTTGTAGGATGACGATCAGCGATAGGACTCCTGATGTTACATAGTTTTTAACATTTCTTGGTTTCCATCCAAATCGTTTTAGTCTGAAATCTGACATTAATCACCGATTGGTTGATACTTCAGTTTTATTCACTGTTTTACTGTTGCTGGGATGATCTCTGCCGCTGTGATCACTGTGGATCTGAGTGCCTGGCAAGATTTCGTTTTTGAAGGTTGAGTAGGGAGCCGTTGAGAAAGAATGACTCTAAAAGCTAGTGGCGGGAGCGTTGTAGCGCGCCCCCAACTGTACCAAACGCTGCCAGTTGCGACTATTTCCCAAGCGGAGCAGCAAGACCGCTACATGAGCAAGGGAGAATTGCAGGAACTCGTTGGTTTCTTTAATTCGGGAGCTAAGCGGATTGCGATCGCTGAGGCGCTGACTCGGTATTCAGAGTTGATTGTGTCTCAGGCTGCCAACCGGATCTTTACTGGTGGTTCGCCACTGTCTTATTTGGAGCGTCCACCCGAGAGTGATGCCCCTCAGATGACTATGGGTGGCGAAGTTATGGATGCTGCCGCCGCAAGTAAGCTGGGGACTGCGACCTATGTTGATGATGATGGCGGTGGTATCTTCGAGGGTTTGCGGTCAATTTTTAGTGTAGGTACACCCACAGGACCGATTCCGTCAGGGTTTCGCCCAATCAACGTATCTCGCTACGGCCCTAGCAACATGCAGAAGTCGCTGCGAGATATGAGCTGGTTTCTGCGGTATTTAAGCTATGCAATCGTAGCGGGCGACCCGAATATCATTTCCGTTAATGTGCGCGGCTTACGCGAGATTATCGAAAATGCTTGCTCAACTGCTGCTACTATCGTCGCGATTCAAACGATGCGGTTTGCCGCTTTGCGCTACTTCCGTAGTGATGAAGAGGCAACTGAAATTGTTTCTCAATATTTTGACGTCCTTCTGAGTGAGTTTAAGGCTCCTACTCCCTCCAATAAACTGCGTCAGCGTCCTTCAAGCGATCAGCAAGGACTGGAGTTACCACAGATATATTTCAACGCGGCTGAGCGACGACCAAAGTTCGCGATGAAGCCGGGCCTGTCGATTCTAGAAAAGCAAGACGTGGTCAAGGCGGCTTATCGTCAGGTCTTTGAGCGTGATATCACGCGAGCCTATTCGCTTAACCTCAGCGATTTAGAGTCGAAGGTTAAAAATGGCGAAATCTCGATGAAAGAGTTCATTCGCCGTTTGTGTAAATCACCTCTATATCGTAAAAACTTTTTTGAGCCATATATCAATAGTCGGGCACTTGAATTGGCTTTTCGCCATATTCTTGGGCGCGCACCTAGTTCGAGGGAAGAAGTGCAATCGTACTTCTCCGTAGTGTCAAGCGGTGGTCTTTCTGCCCTTGTTGATGCGTTAGTTGACTCGCGGGAATACGCCGATTATTTCGGTGAAGAAACAGTTCCCTATTTACGAGGGCTAGGCCAAGAGGCACAAGAATGTCGAAACTGGGGTCCTCAATTTGATCTCTTCAACTACAGCGCTCCTTTTAGGAAAGTTCCTCAGTTTGTGACGCTCTTTGCGGCTTATGAGCAGCCGCTACCTGATCAACATGTATACGGTTCTGGGAACGATCCGTTGGAAATTCAGTTTGGGGCAATCTTCCCGAAAGAAACTCGTGATCCAGATGCGACTCCGGCCTTCTTTAGTAAGGACACTCGCCGGATCTTGATTCGTCGAGGAGCGGGAATTGATAACCAGCTGAGCAACCCAGCAGCTCGACCCAAAGCACCAGGTTCTTTGGGGCCAAAGGTTTTCAAGTTAGATCAGGTGCCAGCGACAGGCAATACTCGCGCTAGCGTTCGTTTTTCTGAAAGTTCTACGCAAGCTGTCATTAATGCCGCTTATCGTCAGGTCTTTGGGCGGGAGTTATATGATGGCCAAAGCTTGACGACGGCGGAAATCAAGCTGGAAAATGGTGATATTACCGTTCGCGAATTTATTCGCAACTTGGCTAAGTCCGAAGTTTTCCGCAAAATGTATTGGTCTTCTCTGTACGTGATGAAGGCAGTTGAATACATTCATCGACGCTTGTTGGGACGCCCAACTTATGGTCGTCAAGAAACCAACAAGTACTTTGACATTTGTGCAAAGCAGGGATTTTATGCTCTGGTTGATGCAATCCTTGATAGTCAGGAATACGATGAAGCTTTTGGGGAAGATACGATTCCCTATGAGCGTTATCTGACTCCAGCCGGACTGTCGATGCGAACGATGCGGGCAACGACGATGGCGGATCGCGGCATGGCTCAAAATATGCCGGAGTCAACTCCTCGATTTGTTGAGCTTGGTCAGGTTGCTAGCGATCGCTCACAACCAGACTTGCAAGTGCGAGTAGCTCAGGGGGTCAGTCGTCAGCGTCAAGAGACGAAGATCTTCAAACTTACCAGTTTGGCTGATAAGCCTGCATTGAAAGTGGTCACTCAGGCAGCGTATCGACAGATATTTGAGCGTGATGTTGCACCTTACATTGTTCAAAACGAATTCACAGGCCTAGAAAGTAAGCTCGGTAACGGTGAGATCAACCTTAAAGAGTTTATTGAAGGACTGGGGTGTTCGCAGCTATATCTGCGTGAGTTTTATGCTCCTTATCCCAATACCAAGGTCATCGAGTTGGGAACCAAGCACTTCCTGGGTCGAGCACCCGTGGATCAGAGTGAGATTCGGAAGTACAACCAAATTCTGGCCACTCAAGGCCTGAGAGGCTTTATTCAGCAGATGCTGAGCAGTCCGGAATATGCTGAGTGTTTTGGCGAAGATACGGTGCCCTATCGACGTTTCCCCACGTTGCCAGCGGCTAACTTCCCCAATACTGAGCGGCTTTATAACCAGTTAACCAAGCAAAATAAGGAGCTTGTTGTTCCTAGCTTTGAGCCTGTTTAGATAAATGGGTGCTCTCTAGCAATGTTTACCGAACTCAGATCTTTTCACGGTTCTTGTGAAGAGCTATCTGAGTTCGGTAAAAGCCAAGGGCTCTACCTGTTTATCGATAAACTGAAGCATTGACTTTTTCGCAGAGATGATCGCTCCAAAAGAGGGCAATTGTCTCTGTCTTTTTACTTGAAAAGCTTCTGCAGATAAGGCTTTGAGGAAATGAGTAAGACTGTTACAAAATGTTTCGCTCATCTAAGAAGGCGAGTCTGATACCGGACAATATTTCGGGAAGGTGCCTGTAACTCAACAGCTTTTCGAGAATAAGTAAAAGCCTTCGCGGGTATTGCCACTTTGGGCAAGGCGAAGCATTATTTGATCTCAAGCCATCAGTTCATAGGCTCAAATTTTCAGGTCGGCAAAGTGATTTTCACTGGCTCTTAGGAGTTATTGCTGACTGTTTTGATTCAGTGATTACCAGCTATTTTTGATATCTGGTTCCATTTTTCGGAGGAATCCATCCAATGAGCATTGTCACGAAATCCATCGTGAACGCCGATGCAGAGGCTCGTTACCTCAGCCCCGGCGAATTAGATCGCATTAAGTCCTTTGTGACTTCTGGTGAGAAGCGTCTACGGATCGCTCAGGTTTTGACTGAGTCGCGTGAGCGCATCGTTAAGCAAGCGGGCGATCAGCTTTTCCAAAAGCGCCCTGATGTTGTTTCCCCTGGTGGAAATGCCTACGGCGAGGAAATGACCGCAACTTGTTTGCGTGATATGGACTACTACCTGCGTCTTATCACCTACGGGGTGGTTGCAGGTGATGTCACTCCTATCGAAGAGATCGGTTTGGTTGGTGTGCGTGAGATGTACAACTCTCTCGGCACTCCCATCCCCGCAGTTGCAGAATCTGTTCGCTGCATGAAAGCGGTTGCTTCTGGTTTGTTGTCTAGCGAAGATGCTGCTGAAGCTTCTGCTTACTTTGACTATGTCGTTGGTGCGATGCAGTAATTCTGCAAAGTACTCGTGACGTTTTTAACGCAAGTAAGAACATTTAAGGAATCAAATCATGCAAGACGCAATTACTGCAGTCATTAACGCCTCCGATGTGCAGGGCAAGTACCTAGATGGTGGTTCCCTGGATAAACTGAAGGCTTATTTCCAAACTGGTGAGCTGCGTGTTCGTGCGGCTACCGCAATTAGCGCCAATGCGGCTGAAATCGTGAAGGAAGCAGTAGCTAAATCACTGCTGTACTCCGATATCACTCGTCCCGGTGGCAACATGTACACTACTCGTCGCTATGCTGCTTGCATTCGCGACTTGGATTACTATCTGCGCTACTCCACCTACGCCATGTTGGCAGGTGATCCTTCCATCTTGGATGAGCGTGTGCTGAACGGCTTGAAAGAGACTTATAACTCTTTGGGTGTGCCCATCGGTGCAACTGTGAACGCCATTCAGGCTATGAAGGAAGTCACTGCTGGTTTGGTAGGTGCTGACGCTGGTAAGGAAATGGGCGTCTACTTCGACTACATCTGCTCGGGCTTGAGCTAGACGTAGATCTGAGTAGCTTCGTCCCCATCTTCAAGATGGGCTCCCGCAGAAACTCTGTCTGGGGTGAGTGTTATTACTGAGAGTTTCTGAGTATGGCATTGGCTTGAGACACAGCCTCTCTGCGGGAGATGTTTCCAAATATGAGGGATGAATTGCTTTTGGCAGACTTTCTGAGTGAAAGCGCGATTGCCTATTGATCCATCATTTTCTTTGCCTTCGATTGACATTAGGTTTTAGGAGAGCTGATTAACTATGCGAATGTTTAAGATTACGGCCTGTGTCCCGAGCCAAACTCGCATTCGCACCCAGCGAGAGTTGCAAAACACCTTTTTTACTAAGCTAGTTCCCTACGACAACTGGTTTCGTGAGCAGCAGCGCATCCAAAAGATGGGTGGCAAGATTGTCAAGGTTGAAATGGCAACTGGTAAGCCCAGTACTAATACTGGATTACAGTAAGCTTCAGACTTTTGCTTTGGGTAATGTGAGTGATTGAGGCGGGTATGTGTCATGCATGCCTGCTTTTTTATTGCCTAGGAATAGGACTGGTCGGCTGCTTAAGGATAGCGATGGCGGTGCCCCCTATGGATTAAAGCTGGATGCTTCATTGGCGAGGTTCAACAATGCCATGGCTAAAGACGTTGTTGATGGAGTCTTATAAATTGTGGCTCTGTGGGCCTCAGGCAAGCTCTGCATCTTTGGGGTGAGAATTAGCTAGAGTCAGACCGTTGATTGTGTATGAGGTGCCACGATGCAAACTCTGCGATATCCGAACGAAGACACGATGCCGATGCTGGGGCTAGGTACTTGGAAATCGGCCCCTGGCGAAGTTTATGAGGCCGTAAAGACAGCGATTGCCTCGGGGTATCGTCATATCGATTGTGCACTGATTTATGGCAACGAAGGCGAGATTGGTCGTGCACTGACCGAATCACTGCAATCTGGTGTGGTTACCCGTGATGAACTGTGGATTACCTCAAAACTCTGGAATGACTCCCATGCGCCAGAAGATGTACAGGCAGGTTTGAAACAAACGCTGGCTGATTTGCAGCTGGATTATTTAGATTTATATCTGATGCACTGGCCCGTGGCGATCAAGTCGGGGGAAGGATTTCCTTTAACTAAGGAAAAGCTGCTGAGTCTGGAAGAGCTCCCGATCGCGGCGACTTGGCAGGCTATGGAATCTCTGGTGAAAGCAGGCTTGACTCGGCATATCGGGGTTTCTAATTTCAGCATTGCGAAATTGCGATCGCTTTTAACTACGGCCGAAATTCGCCCGGTCATGAACCAGGTAGAACTACACCCCTACTTACAACAAAACAATTTGCTGGAGTTTGCTAAATCACAGAATGTGTTTTTGACGGCCTACTCTCCTTTAGGCTCCGCTGATCGTCCTGCTTTCCTTAAGGCCGAGGATGAGCCGGTATTGCTAGAAGACCCCACGATTTTAGAAATCGCTGCAAGACACGAAGCGACTCCTGCGCAGGTGTTGATTCGTTGGGCGATACAGCGTGGTACAGCTGTGATCCCGAAGTCGGTGAATCCGGCCAGAATTGAGCAAAATCTAGCCGCTGCCCAGTTGACTCTGACCGATGCTGATATGGCTGCGATCGCTGCTCTGGATCGCCATCGTCGCTACGTTGATGGCTCCATTTGGGTAGTGGAAGATGGCCCCTATACCCTCGCTAACCTCTGGGATGAGTAACTTTCGGAGTAACTTAACTTGGCTGACCCATCAGCTACACCAACACATCCCGAATGGCGGGTTCGTTTAGTCAACGCGGTTGATGCCGATACCTGGCTACAACTCCGACAGGGTCTTTGGCCTGAAACCACGACAGCAGAACATCAGGCTGCGATCGCGGCTTTTTTTACAGGAACAGCAGCTGAGCCGTTAGTGGTATTGCTTGCAGAAACTGACCGACGGCAAGCGATCGGCTTTGCAGAGCTTTCTATCCGCGCCTATGCTGAGGGCTGCGACACGCAACAGGTTGCCTATTTGGAAGGCTGGTACGTGGTGTCTGAATATCGTCACCAAGGGGTTGGACGAG
>CAZFWL010000006.1:0-18600 GCA_964522775.1 uncultured Halomicronema sp. | reverse complement strand
TGAAATTTCTTACGGTTCAACATTACTTTTCTTTCGAGGATGTGATGAGCAGGTTTTGTACGAAGTCTTTGTGGATCAAGAGTACGGCTTTTTAGAATCCTTCCTTGTTCCTAAAAAGAATCCGATTGTTCTGGACGTTGGAGCCCATATTGGTGCTTTTGCAGCTTGGGTTTTGAATGTGAATCCATCAGCTAAGGTTCTAAGCCTCGAAGCTGCTCCTAGCACATTTGAAGTTCTCAACAATAACGCGAAAACGCTAAAAAACGTAGGCTTAGATTGGCAGGTCTTGCATGGTGCAGCTACCGATATTGATGGCAAGTTACTAAAGATATCTACCCACGGCCCTTCAATGGGTAATCGCATCAAAGTTGATGGCGACACAGAAGTTCGCGGCATCAGCTTAAGGTCCTTAGCTGACCAGCTATGTTTATCCGATGAGAGTATAGACTTACTAAAAGTTGATATAGAGGGAAGCGAAGAGATCTTTCTATGCGGTTGCTCCAATTTCTTAGATCGCGTAGATGCTTTAGTAGTAGAGGTTCATCCTCATCTTTGCAATGAAGAGAACGTTTTGAATGTGCTTAGATCAACATTTCCTTATATAGAAGAAGTTAGTGATAGAAAATCTACTAAACCCTTGATATACTGCCATCGATGAGATTAAAGTGGTCTTTTCAATATGCTCGGCATCACCCATCCTTCGGCTATGTAATGTCTTATAGTACTCCGGAATCAGTTCAAGTCACATGTAACTTTCCTTCTTTCCCAAGGCTGCTAAAAATTCTAAATTCTGTGGGAAATATTAGCATTTTAAGATTTCTCGAATACGAGTTTCTAGTTGCTCATCCATTGTCAGGACGTATTTTAGATGTAGGTGGTGGTTCTAAGACTAATTATTCTCACCTGCTCGATGGATGGACGGAAACTGACAAGAGCATTTACGAGTCCATTAATATTGATACAAAAACACAGCCCACCTACCTCTTCAAGCCAGATGACAACTTTCCTATCAATGACGAACAGTATGACACAGTCATGTCATTGAATACGTTTGAGCATGTATATGATATTAATCGCACCATGGCAGAAATTAATCGCGTGCTCAAGTTAAATGGAAAACTTGTCTTTTCAGTGCCCTTTATGTTTCGTGTGCATGGCCACCCCGATGATTATTTTCGTGGGACCGCTAGCTTTTGGACAAGAACCTTGAGTGCTGCCGGATTTAGAAATATTGAAGTATTTGTCTTGAATTGGGGGCCTTTTTCAACGGGTGAATTTATTTCCGGCTCTCCTGGACCTTTTCGGAATATCAGGAGAAACTTCTCATTAATATTGGATACCCTCTACTTTAGAGTTCGTAGACAGAAATCCAATAATGCGGTTTTGAAGCAGGATCATGATCTCTGTCATTCTCCTTTGGGATACTTTATCTGCGCTCAAAAATAATCGGATTTTCACAATTTATAGCCTTAAGGCTAACTCCTGTCGCTCCAGTTTTAATCTAGTAAAATGTCACTTTTCTAAGTAGATACTGCAATCATCTAACGTTAGCCAATTGAATTTGAGGCTGGTCATATGGGAAAAATAAAATCCACTATTTCCACAATGCTTGGTAGATTTGGATACAGGATTTCTAGAATCTCAACTTTTGACGGCTCCTATGAGCCTCACTGCCGCATTCCTTTGCAGTCAGGAAAAATCGTAGATCTCGAGGCCTTGGGAAACATCTCGTTATCAGTACCTGGAATGATTGTCCCGCGCTCGGGACAGCTGCTTTATACCATGTGTTATCTCCAATCCTTACCAGGAGACGTTGTTGAGATTGGCTCTTGGCAGGGGCGCTCTACCAGTTTTTTAGCTAGAGCAGTACAGAATTCTGGCAATGGGCGGTTTTATGCGATCGATCACTTTCAGGGAAATGTGGGGAAAGAGCAATACTATGTTGTCGATAAGACTGATCTAAGCGATCTAGAAGCTGGCTTTCGAGCCAATATAGAGCGGATTGGATTAAGTGACTCGGTCAAGCTTTTAAATATGTCTAATGAAGAAGCTTGTCATCATTTAGAAGACAGCACAGTACGTTTCTTATTCATTGATGGAGACCACACCAAAGCGGGAGTCCAGAAAGATTTTGAGCTCTTCTTCCCAAAACTGATACCGGGAGCGATCATTGTCTTCGATGACTTTCGCTCTAGTCTGACAGGCTTGATTGAGGCCGTAGATGAGTTCATGCTCAAGCATTCATGTTCTAGAAAACTCTCTTACGGCAACACTCTCGTTTTGATGTTGTGAAGCTGATTTCTGTGCTTGACAGTTGTTCTGACGCTGCCAAGTTTTTTTCCTATGGACAGGTTTAGCAGTTATGTGAGCACTATGTCTGATGTTGATTTAGTCACAATTGGCATCACGACCTTCAATGCCGCCCAAACAATCCGTTCTTGTGTTGTATCTGCGACTCAGCAAACTTGGTCGGCTGTAGAAATCATTCTAGTGGATGACTGTTCTCAAGATGAAACGCCAGCGATCGCTCAAAAGCTAGCCTCACAGATTCCCCACATGCGAGTGATCCTCAATCCTGACAACAGAGGCGTTGCAGCTGCTCGCAACCAGATCTTGGCAGCAGCGAGAGGAGCATTTGTGGTTTTTTTTGATGATGACGATGCGAGTGAGCCTGATCGCATTAAGCGACAGATTAACCGCATTTTGGCGTATGAGCAGGCCTTTGCACCAGGGGCTCTAGTGTTGTGTCATACGGCTCGCCGAGTTCAATATCCCGATGGCTCCGAATTGATTCATCCCACCATTGGTCAACAGGAAGGCTGTGTTGCTCCCCATGGCATATCCCTGGCCCGTCGTGCTGTTTTGGGCACGCCCCTGAAAGATAGCTATGGCTCTTGCCCGACCTGTTCACAACTGGCAAGATTATCCACTTACCAAGCCGTTGGGGGATTTGACCCAGATTTCCGCCGGGCCGAAGACTCTGATCTGCTAGTCAGGATCGCCAAAGCTGGTGGCCATATCGTCGGTGTTGCCGATCCATTAGTGATTCAAGCAATGACTCCCACCTCCGACAAAAGCCTCGCTGATGAACGCTACTACACGCTGAAATGGCTGGAAAAACATCGTGACCTGGCTGACGCCGAAGGGCTATATGACTTTTATCGCCAGTGGCTCAGTTTGAAGTATGCCTGGCTGGAGAGAAAGCAAGGGCGATTTATTATAGGGTTGGCAAGGATAGGCGTGACTTATCCTGGAGCCACGTTGCGTCGTTTGACGCTGGCTTGGCGCAATTTCAAGATCAACCGTTCTTTCCGTCAATTCCATGCGGCCAACCCTTCCAACCAGTCATAGTTCCCTGGTGACGATTGGAGTTCCTTGTTTCAACGCTCAGGAGACGATCGCTCGTGCCATTCAAAGTGCACAGCATCAAGACTGGCCCAATTGTGAAATTTTGGTCGTGGACGATTGTTCAAGCGATCGCTCAGTAGCGATCATTGAGGCATTAATCCAGTCAATTGATGCCAACATTCGACTCATTCAGCACTCGCATAATCAGGGACCCGCAGCTAGCCGCAACACCATTTTGAAGGAAGCGAAGGGCGAGTTTATCGCCTTTTTTGATGATGATGATGAAGGATTGCCAGGGCGCATCACGAGTCAGGTCCAGACACTGTGTCAGTACGAACAACAGACCGGAGCATCCCTCATCGCCTGCTATGCCAGTGGTCGTCGTTACTATCCCAACGGATATGAAATGCCCCTGCCAGCGATCGGCTCGCAGCCAGATGGGGTCCCCCACGGGAATGCTCTGGCAGAGTACTTGTTAATTTATCGCAAGCGTCCTGATTGGTTTTATGGCTCAGGGACACCGACCTGCTCCTTACTGGCCCGGGCCTCGACTTTTGCGGCAGTCGGCAACTTTGACTCAAATCTGAAACGGGTTGAAGATGCCGATTGGGCCATTCGGTTAGCTTTGCAGGGGGGGCATTTTATCGGTACGACAGATTGTTTATATCACCAATATTCCACCCAGGCTGCTGATAAGTCTTATGACAAAAACCTGGTTGCCGAGCAGCAAATCGCGCAAAAACATCGCACTTATTTAGACTCGATCAACCGCTATTATTACGCCCTGCACTGGCCTAAACTCCGATATTGGCATTTCAAACAGCAATATGGGGCCTTTTTATGGGAGCTATTGCGTTTATGGATCCGTTATCCGATTGCCATTTCCCGCCATTTGTGGACAACCGGCCCTCAGCGGCTGCGCCATGAACAGCGCATGAACCGGAAGCCACAGACCCATAGCCCTTGAGTCTGGGCTGCAATCAGGGTTAGTATCCTGCTGTTAGACCCGATAAAAAAATCTCACCGACTAAGGCTCGAGTATGGTGCTTTCCAGAATCAAGCAAAAGCTGCCTGTTTCCCTCAAAGTTAAAGTCCGCCAAGGCATCAAGTTTTTTAAGTACAATTATCGCCGCATTCGCATCGCCTCTGAAGTGCGACAAGGAAAACCGCTAAAAATCATTGTCGGCGCTGCTGAAACCTTTCAGCCAGGATGGTTATCGACTAACGAGCAATGGCTCGATATCACTAACCCTCGAGATTGGCAAACCGTTTTTCAAGGGCAGCAATTACTCACTCATGTCGTGGCTGAGCATGTCTTTGAGCATCTGACGTCGCAACAAAGCCTGGATGCCCTGACTCTGATTCATCAACATTTGCTCTCAGGAGGGCGGATTCGGATTGCCGTGCCTGATGGTTATCATCCCGACTCGGTATATCTCAAACATGTAGGCATTAATGGGATTGGTGCCGATGCGGCGGATCATAAACAGCTGCTTAACTATGAGCGCTTATGTGACCTCCTGAGTCAGGCTGGCTTCTCCGAGATTGAACTCATCGAAGGATATGATGCCAATCAACATCTAGTGCAAAAATCTTGGTCAGCTCAAGATGGCTTTATTCATCGCAGTCGTCAAAATCCTGATAGCCGCGTGTGGAATTTTGTGGACGCGAACACCTCACTCATCGTTGACGCAGTGAGGCCAGCATAAATGCGCGTTGCCCTAGCCACTATTGCACTACATCAGATGCCTGGCGGATTAGAGCGGAATATTATTTACTTAGCTAACTTTTTGGCAGAGCAGTGTGTTCAGGTCACATTACTGACCTTTGATTTACCTGGGGCACAGGCATTTTACCCAATTGACGAACGTATTGAGTGGCATCAACTTGGCAGAACACCACCACACTCATCGATTAGTTTTAGCGACAGAGCTTCACTCATCCAACGTATAAGAGCTGTTTTTACAGCCGATTCGCCTTACAACTATCTCATCTGCTTTCACCATGGCATCTTAATTCGATACTTCATCGGTACGATAGGGTTGCCAGTGCGCATCATTTGCTCAGAGCGTAATTCGTTAACTATTTATCACTACGTTCGTGCGAAAAAGTGGAACTTCAACTTCCTCATGCTGTCCTTAGCTGAAAGCATCACAGTACAATTTCCCAGTTATATTCAGCAGTATCCTAAAGTCTTACATCCTAAAATCAAGGTTGTTCACAACCCCGTTTTTCCACCGCAAACAGCAACGCAATCATCGGCTCGTCAGTCCATCATTGTTTCAGTCGGTCGCTATGCCCACCAAAAACGATTTGACTTGCTGATTCGGGCCTGTGCTATTGTTTTCCAGCAGTATACTGACTGGCGTCTCCATATCATCGGCGATGGCTCATTAAAAAGTGAGCTGGCCGACCTTATTCACACGCTAGAAATGGGCGATCGCATTTTCCTCATTCCCCCAAAAGACGATTTAAGCACTGATTTTTCTAAAGCCAGAATCTATTGTCAGCCGTCCCAATGGGAAGGTTTTCCCAATGCCCAAGCGGAGGCCATGGCAGCCGGACTGATTCCTGTCGGCTTCGAGTCGACTAGTGGAGTGAGTGACTTAATTAACAATGGAGTGAATGGCTTATTATGTAACGCTCCTCCCTCTCCGGACGCGCTTGCCAATACCTTACTTAAAGTGATTAATACTCCTGAACAGTGGGAAATGTGGTCACAAGCAGCTCGTCAGATCACACAGCGTTATTCAGTTGCTTCCTGGCAACAGGCATGGCAATCAATTCTCGGATTGTCGCCAACCTCTGGGCCGTCACTACTATCAACAACTTACAGACAGGGCCTAGGATGAAAGTCCTGTTTGTGGCTCGGGCCATTCATCAAATGGCAGGGGGCGTTGAGCGTATGATTGTGACGATCATGAATGCTCTGGTGCATCGTGGCTACCATATTGACCTCTTAACCTGGGATAGAAGTACTGCTACCGCCTTTTATCCCCTCGATCCACAGATAACTTGGCATCGCCTAAGTGTAGGCAATCCTGCCCTCAAAGCGACTCCTTGGATCAGATTGCGACGCCTACAGAGGGTACGCCAACTTATCCAGCGAACCAATCCCGACGTTATCGTCTGTTTCCAATCCGGAACATTCCTCTCCGTAAGCCTATATACACTAGGCATGCGTAAATCAATCATGGTTGCCGAGCGGAATGCAGTCTCGCGCTTTAAGTATCTCAATCCCCCCAATACCCAGCGCTTAACTTATCAAGTGTTTCGGTGGGCAAAGCGCATTCTTATACAGTGTGAGAGTTACCGATCGCACTATCCCAAGTTTCTGCGCAGTCGCATCACAACGATTCCTAATCCCGTATTTCCGGCTCAAGAGTTCGCCCAACCCGACGTCCCGAATAAACAGGGACGCTGGTGTTTACTCTCCGTCGGACGCTTGAGCTACCAAAAAAACTTCGCAGTTTTGATTCAAGCCTTTGCTCGACTGGCCACCCAATTCCCTACCTGGGATCTCAAAATTATTGGCGCCGGCGAGGAGCAGGAATCTCTGCAAGACTTAATTGACTCGCACAATTTAAGCGATCGCATCACCTTATCTGGGGTCACCCCTACCATCACCGACCAGTACGTTCAGGCTAATCTCTTTTGCTTGCCGTCACTCTGGGAAGGGTTTCCCAACGCCCTAGCTGAAGCCCTTGCTCACGGACTGCCCAGTATCGGCTTCGCTGAATGTGCTGGCATGGCTGATTTAATTAGCCCTGGCCAAAACGGTGCCCTCGCTCCCGGCGAGCAGCAGCCAGCAGACCTCGCCGCTACCCTCGCCCCCTTGATGGCCTCGGCGGCAATGCGCAAAATCATGAGTCACAACGCTATCGCCAGCATTCGCAACTATGAACCCAGCAAGATTTTCGACCAGTGGGAAACCGTGCTGAAGGAGGCTACCTCGGCATGAAATTACTATTTTGCATCAAAGCCATGAATAACCCTGGCGGCGGTGCCGAACGAGTGTTAGCAAATGTCGCTAACGGTCTCATCGACCGCCAGCATGACGTCAGCGTTTTAACCTATGAACAACCCGGCGGCCAGTCCTTTTACCCACTCAATTCACAGATTCAACGGTTGGATCTAGGCATCGGGTCAACCGTGTCTTCGGCGACAGTAAACGAAACCTTACGCCGCATCTTTGCTTTACGTCGTCAGGTTGCAGCCTATCAGCCAGATGTCGCAATTGGATTCATGCACAGCATGTTTGTTCCCCTAGGCTTAGCTTTGGTCGGCTCTTCTATCCCGATCATTGCCAGCGAACATATCGTGCCAGAACACTATCAGACTCGACCGCAGCGTGAAGGCTTACTCCTTAAACTAACCCCTTTCTTAGTTCGGAAAATTACTTGTGTATCAGAAGCCGTGCGGCAATCCTATCCGCCCGCTTTGCAGAAACGGATGATCGTTGTGCCCAATCCCATTACCCTCGATGTTACGCATCTGGCCCACCCGTTAGGACAACCAGGAGAACCCAAAATTCTCTTAGCCGTCGGTCGATTGGAAGACCAAAAAGATCACTTAACCTTGGTTCATGCATTTGCCAAGATTGCCGACGACCTTCCCGATTGGATTTTACGCATTGTGGGAGAAGGCTCGTTGCGCTCAACCCTCACGGCAGCAATTCAGTCACTAGGCTTAGAAAGCCGGATTCAACTGCCAGGCAGTAATCCCAACATTGCTGATGAATATCAAGCCGCACAATTGTTTGTTATACCCTCGCGTTATGAGAGCTTAGGGCTCACCGTCATTGAAGCGATCGCCCATGGTTTAGCAGCCGTGGGCTTTCAGGATTGCCCAGGCGTCAATCAAGTTATCCAGCCCGGCAGCAACGGCATACTAGTGTCCAGCAAACCAGATCGAATCTCGGCCCTAGCCATTTCTTTGAAAGCCTTGATGCTAGACAATGAGAAAAGACAACGGCTATCTAAGGAAAGTTCTTGCATCTTGAAGGAGTACGACCTTCAATCTGTACTCAATAAATGGGAAACTCTACTACAAACCTGCCAGTAATTCTTATGCCATTGTGAGTACTCAACTATTCAATAATTTCAATTCCCTTAAAGTGATTTTAGAGATCTGAATATGCCGACCAACACCTTTAAAAATATTCTCAGCCAAGCCATGCGACGAAATAATTTTTCGGTCATGGCAAAAAAGGTCGTAAAGCGATTAGTTGATAGCCAAGGTCAGCATTCTCAAGCAGAAAATTTAGCGTGGTTAAAGCAGCACTGTTGCAGCTTTGAAGAATTAGCAGCTGACCTAGATGCCGACTTATGGCGAGACGCTCAGAGAGTTTCTCAACGCCTCGAAGATCATGCCAATCAAGTGCTCAATCATATCGAGTATGACTTGGGCGGCGGTGGAGCTTATCCTTTTCTCTATTACGTAACACGATATCTAAATCCCTCTGTAATTCTTGAAACAGGGGTTGCCGCTGGTTTTTCTTCTTATGCTTTCTTAACCGCCCTTAAACAAAACCAGCATGGAAAGCTCTATAGCAGTGATTTCCCCTACTTCCGACTTCCTAATCCAGAAAAGTATGTTGGCGTAGTTGTGGAAGAAGATCTCAAAGAGAATTGGCGCCTATATTTAGATGGCGATGAAGCAAATTTACCGCAAATTCTAGCAGCCGTTAACACTGTTGATATTTTTCACTATGACTCCGATAAAAGTTATTCTGGCAGAGATTTTGCCCTCTCCTTAGTATCCCCTTATCTGAGTCAAAAGGCCCTAATTATTATGGACGACATACAAGATAATTCATATTTTTATGACTATGTTGAGCGTACCAATCCGGCTGAATGGTACGTCTTTGATTTCAAGGGTAAGTATGTCGGTGTTATTGGCCGCCTAAAAAATACAGAGAGCTAGCTTTTTTACTTTCATACTGCTGAAACAGCGTTTAATTCCCTGTTTGACAGGAATATTTGTTGGCAGATCGGTTTAGATCTGATGGATTGCTAAAGATGCGATACTTGACATTATCAAGGATGCTCTGAATGTGCGGAATCTATGGAATATGGTCTGAGCGCGGGTGCTCTGAAGGGAAGACGTTTTTGCACAGCGCTGGTGCCGCGATCGCTTATCGGGGACCAGACCATCAGGGAGATTGGTACGACCCAAATGTACAGGTTGGGTTAGGGCATCGGCGGCTAGCCATTCTGGATTTATCGCCTGCAGGTAATCAGCCCATGCACTCTTCCGATGGGCGCTATGTCATCACTTTCAATGGCGAGATCTACAACTTTGCCAGTCTAAAAGCTGAGTTAATAAAACAGGGACATCGCTTTCGAGGTGAGTCAGATACCGAAGTGATGCTGGCGGCCTTTTGGGAATGGGGGATCAAAAGTGCTGTCCAAAAACTCGTCGGCATGTTTGCTTTTGCCGTGTGGGATCGACGAGAGCATCAACTCACTCTGGGACGCGATCGCTTTGGCGAGAAGCCTCTATACTACGGCTGGCTTGATACCACCTTTCTTTTTGGCTCCGAACTCAAAGCTCTCCAGGCCCACCAGCACTGGCAAGGGCGGCTCAATCGCCAAGCGTTAGCTCTACTCCTACGGTATAGCTACATACCTGCCCCTCATTCGATTTATCAAGGCATTTATAAGCTATTGCCGGGCACGCTACTACAGTTGGATTGCCCTAATCCCAGTACTCGTCCAGAGCCCGCATCCTACTGGACGATGGCAGCCGCTATCGAGCAAGGGCAGCAATATCCTTTTCAAGGGAACGCATCAACCGCGATCGATCAGCTAGAAACCCTGCTAAAAACAACTATCCAACAGCAAATGGTTGCCGATGTTCCCCTAGGCGCTTTTCTATCAGGCGGGATTGATTCGTCGACTGTGGTGGCTTTGATGCAAGCTCAGAGCACCCGCCCGGTTAAAACCTTCACCATCGGCTTCCAGGAATCGGCCTACGATGAAGCTCAAGAGGCTCAAGCAGTTGCCCACCACTTAGATACAGAACATACCGAACTGTACGTAACACCAGCGGACGCCTTGGCAGCGATTCCTCAGTTGCCATCTCTATACGACGAGCCATTCGCCGACCCGTCTCAAATTCCTACTTTTTTGCTATCTCAATTAACTAAGCAACAGGTCACTGTTAGTTTGTCTGGTGATGGCGGTGATGAATTGTTTGGCGGGTACAACCGTTACCTATGGGCGGATCGTCTCTGGCGACAAACGGGATGGTTACCAACAGCCGGCCGTCAGGCGATCGCTCAACTGCTCAAGCAGCGTTCTCCCCAAGCTTGGGATACCAGTTGGCAAAGCTTGCCCTTTCTGCCATCCCCGCTACAACAACGACTCCCTGGGGAAAAGCTGCACAAACTCGCCAATGCCTTAGCCGCGACGACTCCCGAAAAGTTATACACTCGCCTGGTCTCTCATTGGGATACCCCGTTAAGCCTAGTGACGGGGGTTGAACATGAAGCCTCAACAGTTTTAAGCGATAGCACTCCTTGGTCTACTAACGACAGTTTTATTCCTTGGATGATGTATTTAGATTCGCAGATGTATTTACCAGGAGACATCCTCACCAAAGTGGACCGAGCAGCCATGGGAGTCAGCTTAGAAACCCGTATTCCGTTTCTAGACCATCGAGTTGTAGAGTTCGCGCAAACTCTACCCATGTCTTATAAAATTCGGCAGGGTACTGGCAAATGGATACTG
The DNA here is from genome assembly GCA_964522775.1 of uncultured Halomicronema sp. GTDB lineage: Bacteria > Cyanobacteriota > Cyanobacteriia > Phormidesmidales > Phormidesmidaceae > Halomicronema. Next base: position 7,519 of record CAZFWL010000006.1, on the reverse strand, counting down.
CGCCAGGTCTTAAACCGCTACGTGCCGACCACATTAATTGATCGTCCCAAAATGGGATTTAGCGTCCCAATTAGTGATTGGTTAAGGGGGCCGCTACGGGATTGGGGCAGCGATCTCCTGAACCGCGATCGGTTACAAGCTCAAGGATTTTTGAATGCTGAGCCCATTCAACAGGCTTGGTCAACTCATCTCACTGGCAACCAGAATCTACAATACCCACTCTGGAATGTATTGTGTTTTCAAGCATGGTTAGACACCTATGCTGCTTCCTAGGATGAGGACTCGTAGGTGGCACCGTTAAACCGAGGAGTTGAATCGTGGGCCAAGTCCCTTGGCAGATTAAAATTCTGGCCAAAATATTGCTGCGTCGATTGCCCCTGAGCTACGCCTTTTGGAAAAGATTAGGGATATTTAAACATGGCCAAATGGACTCTGTGGATTACTCTTACAAGATTTTCAAAGCGCATTTTGATCGAGTGAATCCACCCCCTAATTTTATATTTTTAGAACTAGGCCCCGGCGACTCAGTATTATCGGCAGTTATGAGCAAAGCCTTTGGCGGCGATCGCAGCTATCTAGTAGATTCCGGGAACTTTGCCAGCTTTGAGGTCGAACTATACCAAAGGGCTGAAACCTTCCTAGCCACGACCGATCACAATTTACTTAACGAGGACTTGCCTTGCTTAGAGGATTCGGCACCTTCATCGGCAGTGATTTTAGACCGATATGATGCTCAATACTTGACGGATGGCTTAGACTCTCTCCGCTCCATTCCTGATCAATCTGTGGACTTGATCTGGTCGCAAGCTGTACTAGAGCATGTTCGAAAACGAGACTTTCTAGCAACGATGAAGGAGCTGAGAAGAATCCTTCGTGAGGATGGCAAGTGCTCTCATACAGTTGATTTAAAGGACCATTTAGGGGGAGCGCTTAATAATTTGAGGTTTTCAGAGCGAGTGTGGGAGTCAGAATTCATGGCGTCATCTGGCTTTTATACCAACCGCATTCAATATTCGGAAATGTTGGAGTTATTTTCAGAAGCTGGCTTTATAGCTGAAGTGACTGATTTACAGCGTTGGAATAGTTTGCCGACCGCAAGAAAAAATCTTGCAGAGGAATTTAGACATTTACCTGGAGAGGAGCTGTGCGTACAGGAATTCACAGTGACTTTGACCCCAAAAAAGCCAGGAAATTCCCGAAGATTTGAGCAGTCGGTAGATCAGCTGACTACTTGAGATATCCCACTAAGCATCAATTATTTGCTCTAATGCACACTGCGTAAGCCTCCTCAACTATAAGGCGGCCTTAGTCGCAATGCCTTGGTAAAAGTAGCCGCCGACTTTGGGGAGATTCTCTGCGTAGAAGGTGTCTACAGTTAATGCAGGGAAATGAGCTTGGACGAGATCGGCGATCGCGCGATCCAAGTGACAACCATCGACAAGGCGCTTTTGTAGGGGAGTGAGGCGATGTTGCCAGGTTTGGAGTTGTGGGTCAGGACTAAGGCCATGTTCGATAAAGACGAATTTGCCACCGGGTTTGAGGACGCGATGAATTTCTGACAGGGCTTGATCAATGCCGGTAATGCTGCACAAGGTCCAAGTGCTGACGACGTAGTCGAAGCGATCGCTCTCAAAATCCATCCGTTCGCCTCGGAGAGATCGACTGGTGACAGGCAGCGATGTTTGGGCAAGGCGAGGAGCCGCGATCGCCCCCATGCCGGGATTCGGTTCGATGACAGTGAGCGCAGTGACGCTTTCTGGGTAATAGGCCAGATTCAGCCCCGTGCCAAAGCCGATTTCGAGCACGTCACCAGCCACTTCGGCGAGTAGCTGTTGACGATATTGCGCAAAGGGTGGGCCCGTCATTGTCCAATCCAAGAGTTTTGGCAAAATCCAGCGGCCGTAAATTCCCATCGATCTCGTGTCCCTTGTCTGTCAGCGGTTACCGTCCATATTGTCCCGTTTGCAGCCCCAAAGTTTGATAGTTTTGTAGTTTCTCAACGGCAAACAGGTAAACACATGGCAGGGTTACACGGGCGCGATTTTCTCCGCATCACCGATATTTCCGAGTCAGAAATGCTGGAGCTGCTGGCACTGGCGGACCAACTCAAGTCGGGGCAGGAAAAAATTGACTGCTTTGGCAAAATTTTGGGCCTGTTTTTTCGCAAGTCTTCGACTCGTACCCGGGTAAGCTTTTCCTCAGCTATGTGGCGGTTGGGGGGCCAGGTCATTGACCTGAACCTAAATGTGATGCAAGTCAGTCGCGGTGAGCCGATCAAAGATACCGCTCGCATTCTCAGCGGGTACTTGGATGTCTTAGCAATTCGGACGTTTGAGCAGGCTGAGGTGGAAGAATTTGCCGAATATGCCGACATTCCCGTGATTAATGCCCTGACAGACTTGGAACATCCGTGCCAGATTTTGGCCGATTTGCAAACGGTGCAAGAAGCCTTTGCTGGACAGCTAGCTGGACTCACCATGACCTACTTGGGTGACGGCAACAATGTGGCCCATTCGCTGATTTTGGGCTGTGCACTGGTGGGCATGAATGTCTGTGTGGCGACTCCGGCAGACTACCAGCCAGATGCAGGAATTGTGGCGCAAGCGAAAGAACTGGCAGGCGATCGCGCCACCATCACTGTCACGACCGATCCGAAAGCGGCGGTGGAAGGAGCGAATGTGCTCTACACCGATGTGTGGGCCAGCATGGGACAAGAAGATTTGGCGGAGAGCCGGATTCCGATTTTCCAGCCGTACCAAATTAATAATGAGCTGCTGGCGATCGCCGACAAAGACGCTATCGTCCTCCACTGCCTGCCTGCCCATCGAGGCGAAGAGATCACCGACTCGGTGATTGAAGGGCCGCAATCGCGGGTGTGGCAAGAAGCCGAAAACCGGATGCACGCGCAACAGGCATTGCTCGCCAGAGTGCTAGGTTAACGCTGATAAAAATCAAATGCTCGAAAGTCAAGCGTTAATACTTAACTTTCGAGCTACATAACAGTTACAGTAGTCAACTGAAGTCCTGAGTCTAAAAAGTAACTTGTGAGGGCAGATGTATATTTTTCATCAGGCTCTATTTCAACAATCTTTTGCAACTCTCTTCCTGAGTTAGTTAACTGCACACCGGAAATTCTGAGTTCTTTATCAACGGGCCAATTACCAGCTTTCTCTGGAACTAGTCCCCAGTGAGTATTGCAATAATTTAGAGCTAAGCCAACTCTATTATTGCGTGCAATTGCGGGTCTATAGTCCATATATGAGTTAAAGTCTGAGATGATCAGACCATATTCTTGCAAGATATTTAAATTCGAAAATGTAAGTCCATAATCTTTCAGGCCATTTTGCCCAGCATTTGTGCCAAGGGAAGGAACACGAGAGTCGAGAATCATATCTGGGACTCCCATCGACACACATAGGGAACACAGTCGTCGGAATAGGCTAGCAGCTCTACTGTCTAACTGTCCCATTATCTTAACTGTTCTAATAGAAAATGATTCAGGCCTTGTAACCTCTCCTGCTAAAATTTTTCCGAATAGGATTTGCATCTCCTCATTGCTTTTTCCACAAGCTTCTTTTCTGAAGTTATCTAGCCAATCATCACTGATTTCTGGCTTTTTACTATCTGCATCCTCTTTTTGATCGTCTGTTTTCTCTGACGATGTTGCTTTCTCTGATGATATTTCTATTTCCTGAGCTGCAAAATCACAGATTTTGTCCAAGTTAATCTGCTCTTGTACAATTCGACGAGCATATTTTTCTCCTGCCAAAAGAGCATATTTTGGGTCAACATCGATTTGATGAGCAATTTGCTCTGTGCTAGCAGAAATTAACTGCATTCGTGCCTGAGTTTCAGCGCGTCGTTCTGCAGCTTTGCCTTCTAAATATGCAACAGGCAAGTCCATCAGCGCGGTGCAAAGACGATCAAGTGCTTTGAAAGCATTTCTACGAATTGGAGCAGGAAGTGATGATGCTCCATCAGTTACTAAATCTGTTACAGCATTGGTAACGGTAGATAGAGCATTACTCTTATCTTCATTGCTCATGTTTTGGAGTTGTTATTGGAATAAGTCGTTTCGACTATTAAAGCTTTTACGCCTAAAAACGACTACCTCTTACCCAAGATATAACTTCAAAACTCGATGCCGGGCTGGGCTTTGACGCCTTGCTCCCGAAAGGGATGTTTGACGAGGGACATTTCGGTGACGAGGTCGGCTTGGTCAATCAATTCTTTGGGGGCACCGCGCCCGGTGAGGATGATATGGGTATCGGGGGCTTTTTCCGCGAGTCCCGCTAACACTTGCTCCACCGTCAGAAATCCATGCTTGAGAGCGATATTGACCTCGTCGAGCAAAATGGTGCGATAGGCCGGATTACGAATGTAGGTGAGGGCAGTTTCCCAGGCAGCGTTGGCTTTGGCGATGTCGCGATCGCGATCTTGGGTTTCCCAGGTGAAACCTTCGCCCAGGGCATGAAAGTCGAGCTGCTCGGGCCATTTTTCAAACACTGCTTTTTCCGCCGGTTCCCACGCCCCTTTGATGAATTGGATGATGGCAACTTGGTAACCATGGCCGAGCGATCGCAACACCATGCCCAGTGCCGCAGTCGTTTTGCCTTTGCCATTGCCCGTATGTACGATGATCAGCCCCTTTTCCACGGTACGGGCAGCGAGTCGCTCTTTTTGCACCGCTTTGCGACGCTCCATTTTGCGCTTGTATTGCTCGGCAGTCAGCACTGAGCGGGTGGACTCTTCGGTGAGGGTTTCGGCAGTGGCATCGATGTCCGGGGAGGCGCTGGAAGAGGTCATGGTCATGGCCAGAAGTGAGAATTTCCCCATCCTATCGTGCTGGGTTGATGTGACGAGTACGAGATCCAACAGAGGCAGAGGTCTCGCGATCGCACCCTGACGAATCGTGACCGTTGCAAAATCCGTAACCCTAGCCGCCACTCCCCAAGCCAGTCTTAGAGTTTGAGATAACAACCATTCTTCAACACTATTTTGGTTAGGAGTAAGCCATGATTTCCATGTCAGCCGAACGCACCTATGCTCTGATTGCTGTCGCTGGCCTAGCGTTGGTCGGCTGCAGTAGCAGTAATTCAGCTAATCCCGCCGATGCTCAGGTGATTTTTACTTGCCCAACGGGTGAGACGATTGCCGTTGACTTTGCAACAGAGGCAGAAGGAGCCGCGACGGTAACCCTGCCGGAGCAATCAGCCATCGTGCTGCCCCGAGTAGAAGCCGCCTCCGGTGCCAAGTACAGCGACGACACCACCACTTTCTGGGAACAGGGGGGCGAAGCGATGGTGGAAGTGAACGGTGAAATCACTCTACAAAACTGCACGGTCGAATAGCGGACCGCAATGTGTAACGGGGCGCCACTGGATAATCATTGTGCAGGCAATCAATCGACTGGCTCTCGATACGTCACTCTACCCCGTCATTCATCCACCGCCTCAGCCAGAATGGTGTTACCCACCCTTTTTTAGGTGGCCTGATCGAGGGAGGCGACAACTTGGTGGTAGATTTCTTCTGCCTGTTCAGGAGAGTTGCCGATGCTGGTGAGGCCCAGCTTGCCGTACTCCGACAAGCAGCCCATGAGGTGAAAGGCAGCGCCCACCCCCTCTACGCTATTGAAATGGAGGCGATCGCTGACAATGATATCCATCAGGTCGCTGGGCAAGAGGCCCTGGTAGTCAGCTTTTTGCACATTGTCGGAGGCGCGATAGAACTTGGGCTGACCCCGGCGGGTATAAAACAGACCGTCAGCAGGGGAGTAGTTGCCGTCGGTGAGAAGTTTGAGCGCCATGAGGGGATGAGTGGTGCCGCCTTTACGCAGATTGATCTCGATGGCGTGCAGTTCCCACTGGGGTTCCTGGTCGGCATGGTAAACAGCCACGAAGTCCACGCCGTAGCGTTCGAGAGCACCCTTTTGGGCAAGATTTTTGCCGATCGCGGCTCCCATTTCCTGAATGCGCAGGCGATAGCCCTCATCAGCAGGGAACGAGCAGCCTAAAAAGATTTGCCCATCGGGACCGCCGAGCACCTGATCGTGGGTTGAGAGCATTTCCACTTCGCCCAAGGGATTAATGTGGCCCTGAACGCTGGGCGATCGCTTCACGTCGCCCTCGATAAAAGCCTCCGCGATCGCTCCCAGTTCGTGAATTCTCTGCTCAAAATGAGCCCAGGTTTCCGTCGGGCATTGGAACCGCAAATCTTGAAAAGCTTTTTGGATATGTTGCGATCGCTCCCGATGCGTAGCCTGAGACGGGGCCACTGCCGCCAACGGAGCCAGATTGAGCAAAGCATTCCCCTCGCCGGAAAACCCTTCATTCAACTTGATCACGATGCGCTGCAGCTGAGGCTGGCGTTCCCACAAATCCGCCGTCACATCCGCCAACGCTGTCGTATCATTCACCAACTCGCTGCCGTCGGGATGGGGTACGCCACATTCTGCAAAAATTTGTCGACTGCCTCCTTTCGTTCCCCAGTAGAGCAAATCTGGGTCGAGCCCTAATAGAGGAATCTCCAGCTTCATGGCCAGCTCCCGCTCCAGCGGCGTCGCATTAAAACACACCATGTAGGCATGTTCGGGATCAAGACAATGGCGAATTTTTTCGAGCAGGCGGGGACGCTCTAGCAGCTTTTGGGTGAGAGGCTTGTGGGAGGCGTCGTAGGTTGCAAACAGGTCCAGGCGATCGCGGGCGTGGGAACTGGGAATGCCCGGTAGTAGCTCCAGGTAATAGTCCACAATGCTGGGATGTAGCGGCTGCGATGTGACGTAAATCAGCCGCGTGTAGGGGTTACGCAGGCGGGCCAGCGAGAACAGGAGGCGTTCTTCGTAGTAGTGAACGCCCGCAATTTTTTGCAGCTCGGCCTGGTCAAGGCTCAAAGATGGGACGATGAGGACTTGGCAATCTCGCACATCAAACTCGTCGGGCGATCGCCACAACGTTTTCAATCGAGTTTGAAGCTGCTGAAACTGCATAGTCGCTATGGGCCGTAAACAAACGTTTCCATAGCGTCACACGTTCTCCCCAGTGTCCGCCTGCCGCTTGAAAAATCGTTAGAAATGTTTGGTGGCTGACCGAGGGATCGTGTCGTGTCCAAAGGCAGCATGAATTGCCTTGTCATATCTTTGTCAGCTTGCTCATCATGACAACACACGTAGAGTTTTGCGAACTTCTTCGAGAAATGATCTCCTGTACAAAAGTGGATCAATTGCTTGGGTAACGACAAGTTTCCACCACCCGTTTGGAGAGCCCAGTAGCTGAAAAGCCTCATCCGATCACGCTCAAAAACTGGCACCAACTCTTACAAATAACCTGATCTGCGAGGTCCAGGACGGCAGTTCGTCCTGGTCGATGGGGGTCTGGGGGCAAAGCGAAATTTCCCCCAGTCGCAACGATCCAACGAAGCCAGCATTTCCGCCTTACGACCCCTTGCAAACGATTGCCATAAGCTTTGCGGTACATGGCTTTACCAGACTTATGCCTAATGGATAGTTTTTGCAAGGGGGGTT
>CAZFWL010000005.1:13281-18637 GCA_964522775.1 uncultured Halomicronema sp. | reverse complement strand
GTTGTGCATCCATCCCGTTTCGTTGAGCTGGCGCATCGCGGCGTCCACAATGGGATAGCCAGTCTTGCCATCGCACCACGCCTGAAACTGTTCCTCATTATTTACCCAGGGAAAGTCTTGCAGCGGTTTCCGGTACGGGCCTTCAGCTAATTCTGGAAAGAAGTACATGACATGCTGATAAAACTCCCGCCAAGCCAGCTCTTGCTGCCAGGTCTGTACATTTTTGCGAGTTTCGTCACTGCGACAGAGGTTGTAAGCGTCGGTAGCGGCTGCCCAGACGGTACGAATGCCGATCGCGCCAAATTTCAGCGCCGCACTGAGACGCGAGGTGCCATCCACATAGGGAAAGTTCCGCTGCTCGTCGTATTCGGCAATATAGCGTTCGTCATCGCAAAAGGCTTCGAGTTGTTGTTGCGCAGCCCACTCCCCCGGTTCTAAAGGCAATGGGGCATCCCAGGCAAAGCCTAAGTCTTTGGCGCTAGGTAGGGCGATCACACCGACTGCTTCAGCTTTTTCTCGCTGCTTAGGAGGCAATCCCTCCGTCGCTTCTAGTGTCGGAGCTGGCTCTGCCTTATCCTGTTTAATCCAATTTTTCCAAAAGGGACTGTAAACGGTGTAAGGCGTATTGTCGGATTTCGTCATCACGCTGCCCGGCGCCTGCAACAGCTGATCCCAAAAGGTGGTTTTGAGTTCAATGCCTGTTTCTTTAAGCGCTGCAGCAACTTGATTGTCGCGATCGCGGGAATAGGGTTCCACATCGCGGTTCCAATAGACAGCGGTGGCGGCGATCGCCTCCGCTAGTTGGGGAATCCCTTTGACCGGATCAGCTTTGAGGATGAGCAGTTCACTGCCCGCTTCGGCATAGCGACGCTGCAATTCTGCCAAACAGCCGATCATATAAGTGACGCGAGCGGGGGCTACATCATCCTGGTCGAGAATGTTGGGGTCGAGGCAAAACACGCCTGTGACTTGGGGCGATCGCTCTCGCGCGGCGGCTAATCCCAGATTGTCGCTAATGCGCAGATCTCGCCGATGCCAGAACAAAATGCGATCGGACACAATTCCCCCTTCATGCCGTAGCCGTTAAACCGTTTTTCAGTATAGACAGGTCTCTCGGCCTGCTGCCGCGATGGGCCAGCGCTAGTCGACCAGGATTCCTTTCACTACGCAAAATTTTCGAGTCAGCTGCTAGAGGGCGATCGCCAAATGTAAAGCTTTAGACGTAAATAAATGCATCATCGCGCACAAGCCGTCATGAAATCCATATAATAAAAATGAGAACTGTATAAGTCGCTACACTTTTCGGCGCTAAACTTTCTTTCAAATCACCTCATTCGGAGCAAATCCTATGAAATTGTCCTACCGCGGTCACAACTACGAAACCCATCTGTCTCCTTTGCATGAGCAAGCCGTTGAGGAAATCGGTACTTATCGTGGTGCCAGACTGACTCGTAAGCGCTTTGCGGTGCCTCATGAGGAGCATGGCAAGGTTGAGCTGACCTATCGTGGTGCCAAGTACTCTCATGAACTCTAAAGTCTGAGTTCGTGCTTTTCCCAGATTTTGGGTGTGGTACTGCTGACAGACTGAATGTGGTCAACATTTACCTGTCTGACTGAGCGGAGCTGATGAATATCGGCTCCGCTCTTTTGATGTCAGCGTGTCGCTCCATGTTGGAGTTGTTCGTTGAGTGCCAGGCACTTAGGAATGAGAATTAAATAGGTTGGAATAGCCGTCTCGGCTGTTCTAAGGTAGGCAAGATGCCTGCCCTAAATAATTTGGATGTTAAACGTTATTTGATTCTCATTTCTCAGGAATTAGCTGGCGGCTAGAATTTGCTCGTCTAAGGCAAAATCAATGTCTGTTTGATCGCGGCCCGAGGCCATAAAGTCTTGGGTGAAAGAGTCTTTGAGGCCATTAACGAGGTCGAACTGGGGTGCCCAGCCGAGCTCAGTTTTGGCTTTGTGAATGTCGGTGAAAAAGTGCTGGACGCGCATTGGGAAAGCCTTTTTCTTGCCAAAGTCAAAGGCCTTGGGATCGTAATGCACGAGCCTCAGACTGGCAGGATCTTTGCCCGCCGCGATCGCACAGGCCTTGGCCAGCCCATCAAAGCTCACGGCTTTGTCACCAGAAATGTTGTAAATCTGGCCAATCGCTTGAGAATTGCCCAACACGGCTGCCATCGCTGCTGCCAAATCTGCGACGTGTCCCATTTGGGTGAGCGCCATGCCGCTACCCGGAATGGGAATTGGGCGATCGCGCACGATGCGATCGAAGAACCACGCTTCCACATCGTTATAGTTCTGCGGACCATAGATGTAGACCGGTCGCACTGAGGTGAAGGGGATTTTTTGCGTGGCCAAATAATCTTCCGTGGCGAATTTGCCCTTATGGCGACTGTTAGGATCGACGGCATCCCCTTCTACGTGGGGCATTTCATCGGATTTCAGATAGACCCCGGCAGAACTGACATACACAAAGTGTTGTACCGTATCGCCAAACAGTTCGACCAGGGGTTGGGTGTCACTGAGTTCGCGCCCATTATTGTCAAAGATGGCGTCGAATTTCTCTCCGGCCAGGGCGGCTTTGAGCTGGGCGGTGTCTTTGCGATCGCCTTTAATCGTTTTGACTGACTCCACGGGAGCCGGTTTGTTACCGCGATTAAACAACACCACTTCGTGGCCTTGGCTCACCAGCAACTTCGTCAGGTAAACCCCAATAAACCGAGTCCCCCCCATCACTAATACGCGCATCTGCCCCTCCCAGGGTGTGTCTCTTCTCTAGGTATCTTAGGATGCAGCTGTCCCCCGATTGGGAAGAATTGTGGTGGGTCAAGGGAGCGATCGTCCCATTCCATCAATAAGTTGTTTGACAAATGCTTAAGCGAATCCGCAAAACCCCCCAGATTTGGGGTTATGCACGTAGTCTGAAGCCAGCCCCACTATCCGGTCACCCGCCTTCCCACTAAAATAAGAGAAACTCATTTTCTGAAACGGCGAGTTCACCCTTGTGTTAGCCGTACTATGCACATCATTGGCGCAGCTTAATGCAAGAGCTAGACACCGCCTATCGGATCTTAGATTTAGAGCCTGGGGCTTCGATGGAAGAAGTCAACCAGGCTTATAAAGATCTTGTGTTTATCTGGCATCCTGACCGCTTGCCTAAAGATAATGAGCGCCTGATCGAAAAAGCTCAGGAAAAAATCAAGCAGCTAAATCAGGCCCGCGATTACCTCCGCACCCATGCGCGAGTGGGTACTACAGCAGCCAGCAATAGCCACACCACGAGCACTGCTGCCAATAATGGTTATCGTTCACGCACGCGCCCTTACGGACGCACTGCCAGTACTTACGGCTATCGTCAACGACCCAGCTATGGTCGCACGGCCGAATCTTCATCCTCATCGTCGCAACAGACCTATCAAAACCCCTATCGGACTTATCAAGCCCGCTACGCCCAAACGGGCTATGGCAGCTACGGAGCCTATCGACGTCCCGATCAGCGCAGTGCTGAGCCCCGCAACGGTTCAACCGGAACGACAGGAGATCGCGGGCCGACGTCATCCACCCCCAACGGCGCTAACGCCAATGGCGCTAACGCTAGTGGCAATGGCGCATCGAACTATGCGCGTCGTTATCCCAACGGTAATAGTGCGGCCTATTCCAACGCGAACGATGGGTGGAACAATTACACCACACCACGTCCTAGCGGCTCTGGCAATGCTACGTCGAGTAACCGCGAAAGTGGTCCGAGCTATACCGTGCATAGCGATCGCCCCTCAACTTCGAGTTATCGCCCGCCCGCTTCGTCTGGTTCAGGCTATCGCCCACCGGTATCCGAATCTCGCTCCAGCTCCAGCTCTAGCAGTAGTAGTAGCAGCAGCCAGCGATCGCGGCAGCAGCCTGACCTGAGTGGGTCCAATCTGCGCGGTGCCAATCTGAAGGAAAAAGACTTTTCGGGGAGGAACCTGAGCAGCTCTGATCTGAGTGGAGCAGATCTGCAAGACGCCTTTTTGCACGGTGTCAACTTCAACCGGGCTGACCTGAGTAACGCCAACCTGTTTCGGGCCAATTTGCTTCAGGCCAATCTGAGTCATGCCAATTTGCGAGGAGCCAATCTGATCGGCGCTGACTTGAGTGGGGCAGACCTGAGCGGTGCAGACCTGAGTGGGGCGAAAGTAGCCGTGGGAGATCGCGTCATGGTCAAACTTACAGGCACTATTTTGCGCGGCACCATCATGCCCGACGGCACCATCAACGCCTAGCGGCCACGCGAATGAGTTGTTGCAAAATGCTAAAAAAGCCCATGCCAGGAGAGTGGCTATGGGCTTTGGGGTGTGAGTGAGCAGTCCTGTTACTGGGTTGGCTGGGTTTCGGTTGCAGCCGTATCTTCGTCCATCACTTCAATAGTCACCGGACGAACCTCTGATTCAGCCTCGGTAGACGTGGCTGAACTTTGGGGCTTTTGCAACCGGGTGATGATTTGTTGGACCACATTTTTGACTTTGAGGTAGCGATCACCATAATCCTCAGTCATGTCGCCATCGAACTTCGCAGCATTTTTGTTCAAATGAGATTTGAATTGCTGGAACCAATTACCTCTGCGATCGCGCACCAGTTGAAAGGCGATCGTGACTAAGTCTTTCCAGGTAGGGGCCGACTGAGCAGCAGTTGGTTCAGCTACCTCGGTAGTGAGCTGAGTTTCGATATTGTCTACCGATACTTCATCCGAGGTTGCTTCAAAAGTCTCTTGCGAAGTTTCTTCGGCCTCGTTCAACTCTTCCAGCAATTCTGCTACAGAGCGACGGGTCAGAGTATTCAGCTCAGTCGAGCCACCTTTGATTTCGTCAAAGGTCATGGAGGCGGCCGACTTGAGAATATCGCCAATGCGAGCGGCCCGCTGTTGGCTTTCTTGCTTAGCTTTTTGAAGTTCTGGCTGCAAGCGTTCTTTAACAGATGTAGTCATTTTCTTTTCCTAATCAAAAGTGGATTGTGTGACACAAAATCGAAATTTAAGCGACGGTAACGGAGTCAACATCGATGATGGTTTCAATAGTATTTTTCTCAATCATTGGGGTGTCTTTTTGCTTCAAGCGACGCTTTCGCTCTAAAGCCATTTGAGAAAGTTCTGTCACGACGATGGTGGCGAGTAGGCCATCGTCAATCCAACCAATGACGGGAAAAATGTCGGGTGAAATATCGAGGGGACTGACCAGATAAACGAGGGAGCCAAGGATCACTAGCCAACGATATTTTGAGTTGCGAATAAGCTTGGTAAACCAGTTCATTAGGGGGCCACGAAGTGATCGCTTCATGCGTTTTCCTCTCAAGTTCAAATTCATTATTGCAAGCTGAGAAA
>CAZFWL010000005.1:0-13247 GCA_964522775.1 uncultured Halomicronema sp. | reverse complement strand
GTTTCCTAAGAAAAGGCTGGGTTTTTACACCGAATAAACCGTACCGTACTCTCCTCAAATCAATCATCTGAGAGGGTTTTTTCGACTTATTTTCAGTCCTGGTTAGCCAAACAAATGGCGAGGAATTTATTTGAACCAGGTTAGTTGAAGTGCTGCTTTATCCCAGTTGGCTAAGTCGGCGGCAGCGTCATATGTGCTCTGCAAAAAGCTCAACAGGGCTTGATCAGGATCTTCTGCCGTCCGCACGGCATCGTAGGGCAGCACGAATTCGCCTAAATCTTGGTGAAAAAAGGCCGCATCGGGTTGTACCGGCGCATCCTGAAATCCTTCTGGAGTCGGGTAAGCGTAAGAGTAATAGGCGGGATATCCTAGCCCAGCACCTGGCCAAAACCCCGCACTGCTGACTTCTTGGTTGTAAGCTTCCTTGGCGACATCGTCCGGTAAGTTGGGTACCCCACCGGGATGCTCTGGCGCTGTCCGCCCCGAAAACCGTGTCACGGCTAGGTCAAAGCTGCCCCAAAAGAAATGGACGGGACTGACCTTGCCGCAAAAGTGAGAGCGGAATTCCTTGAACACGCGATCGCTCTGCAACAGTACCCGCCAGAACCGCTGGGCTGCATCCGGGTCATAGCTCGCGTGGGTCGTGCCTTGCTCGAAAGGCACAGGATCCGGTACTTCATTCGGTGAGGTGTTGATCTGAACAGGGATCTCTAATTCTTTTAAGGCTTGCATGACGGCCTGATAAAAATCGGCCACCGATCGCGGCTGCAACTCAATGGTCTGGCTTTGACCTGCATCGGTGCCAATCCATAGCTGGTGCGCTACGAAATCGAAATCGATCTGGAAGATACGAGTCCCATAAGGAATGTTGCCCGTCGTCAGTCCCCGAGTCGTCAGGTACAGTGGCACGTGCCAAGAATGATTAATCCACGGCGTTTGTACCAGACGGATTTTGCCAACAATCTGCGTCCACATATGCAGAGTCGCGTAGGTATCTTGCCAGTCTTCTAGATCCAGCTTGGGCCACAGGTTTTGCATCATGAGGGATTTCACCACTGCCTGATTACTCGGGAGACTAGGAGCTCACCTTGCATCATAGATTTCATTAGCTGTAGGGGCGGCGCCAAAAGTTAACCAAAGCAAGATTAGGCTCTGCACCGTAAATAGGGTCATACCCCAACCCTGCAATACAGATCTGGCGTAATGTGCGGCGCGATCGCCAACACTGCAATCCCTGCTGCATGATCAAAAGGCCTTTATTAATTAGGTCTCACTGCGATATCTGTAGCAATCTGAGGCAGAGGTAAAAGATATTCAAAGCTTCAATTTGTCACACAGATGTCACATTCGATCTGCATAGTATAAGGGCAGCCATTACTGGCTATACCGTTCTTGTCGCTAACACGGCTTGAGGGCAGAACAGGATCAGACAGCATTTAAACGTAGGCGTAGTAGTTTATTTTATGATTTTTAGTTGGAAGTTAAAGACATGCTTACATGAAAATCAGCTAATTTGAAATGATATTTTAAGTATCTAGAAAAACTGGAATTAAAAGACAATACACTCAAAAATTGCACTATTCTCCTGTTTATTGACGATGAAATTATTTTTTATTAGCTAGATATTTCTATGAAATAATCTTTGGTGTGTCTCAAAATGAAATTAAATTCAATGCAGAAAGATTTTCCGAGTATTTTATCGGAAACACTTTTAGAAATATCTGGTGATGGAATTCTGATTTTATTTGAAAATGAAGGATTTGTGAGATGTAACCCTATTTTTGTGGATTTGTGGAAAATCCCTCCGGATTTATTGGAGATCGAGGGAAAGAATCATTTGATTGAGTTTATCTCTCAAAAGATTTTAAACCCTCAAAAATTCACAGAAAGATTTCTTGCACCTTGCAATCATTCAAACGTCGATATTGCCGAATGCTTACATCTCAAAGATGGAAGATTTTTAGAGATGACATCGAAGCCCATTCGCTTGGCTAATGGCATAGCCACAAGAGTTTGGTCCTTTAGAGATATTACGGCTCATATAAAATCAGAACTAAATCTCAAAAATAGCGAAGAGAGATTTTCCCTCGCTATGCGTGGAGCGAATGATGGTCTGTGGGACTGGAATTTAGAAACGGATGAGGTGTATTATTCACCGCGCTGGAAGAGTATGTTGGGTTTTGCGAAAGATGATTTGGAGGGAAGGTTAGATACCTGGAAAAAGCTGGTTCATGCTGATGATCGGGAGGCTGTCCTATCTAAAGTTGACCAATATATCTCGGGGCAACGAGATTCTTTTGAAGTAGAAATGCGAATGCAGCATCGAGATGGTCATGAAATTTTCGTTCTATCTCGTGCGTTTCTTGTTAAACGTAGATCTGATCAAAAACCAGTTCGCTTAGTGGGTACTCACGTCGATATAACTAGCCGTAAAGTCGCAGAGGCTTTTGCGGATAAGAATGCCGAGATCCTAGAAATGATTGCAACGGGTATCTCCGCTTATGATATCTACGATGAAATCGCTTTGATGTATGAGGCGCGGCATCCTGGTTTGCGATGTTCAATGCTTGAATTACACAATGGCACGCTCATGCATGGCGGAGCACCAAGTTTGCCGAAAGCATATTGTCAGGCCGTGCATGGGCTCAAAAATGGTCCTAACGTGGGCTCATGCGGCACATCGACTTATACCGGCAAGCGGGTTTTAGTCGAAAACATTGAAACTGATCCGAAGTGGGAAAAAATTAAGCATGTCGCTCTACCCCATGGAATGCGTTGTTGCTGGTCTGAGCCGATCAAAAACTCTTCAGGCAAAGTCCTGGGCGCATTTGGTATGTATTACAACCATCCAGCATTACCTAATGAAGAGGAGTCTAATGATCTCAAGTCAGCGGCAAGGTTGGCTGGTATCGTCATGGAGCGAGATCAGGCTCAAAGACGTATCCGCGAGTTGGCATATATAGACGAACTTACAAAGTTACCTAACCGCGCTTGTTTTTATCAAAGACTCGAAAAGTCCATCACGATATCTGCTAAAACTAGCAATCGTTTAGGCCTTCTCTACATCGATTTAGACAACTTTAAAGGGGTTAATGATAGCCTCGGGCATGATGCCGGAGATGCCTTACTCAAGGAAATTGCGAGCCGCCTGAAAAGTATTTGCCGTGAAACTGATTTTGCGGCCCGCTTAAGCGGCGATGAATTTTGCGTTCTAGTTGAAGTCTCAGATGATGAACGGGTCACAACTCTAGTTGCTCAACGTTGCCTCGAAGTGATCGCCAAGCCGTTTGAGTTGTTTGGCAGAAAATTTACACCCGCCTGTAGCATTGGCATTGCTCATTATCCGCAGGATGGCGAAAATGTATCGACACTGCTCAAAGCAGCGGATACGTCACTCTATGCGGCAAAGGAATGTGGAAAGAATCAGTATGCCTTTTATAAACCCGAATTCACTCGAAAGGCTGAATATCGCTTTCAAGTTGAGCAAAATCTGAGGGAAGCGGTCGAAAACCAAAGATTTTCACTGGTCTATCAACCCAAAGTTCAGATCAATACGGGCGAGATAGTTGGTGTTGAAGCACTCTCTCGGTGGCATCATCCGCAACTTGGGCATATTTCCCCGATTGAGTTTATTCCCATTGCAGAAAGAACGGGCATGATCAAACCCCTAACTGAGTGGGTATTGAGAACTGCTTGTCACCAATCCGTGGCCTGGAAGCAGGCGGGGTTACCGGCACTTCGCATCGCTGTCAACATTTCTCCCAGTCAGTTCCTTGATCAGAGTTTTGTCTCAACAGTCGAACATATTCTGAGTGAGACAAACATGGTTCCAGAAGAATTGGAACTGGAAGTGACTGAACACGTTATACAAACAAATCAACAGAATTTGTCAATTTTCAGAGATTTAAAATCTCTTGGTGTATTGCTGTCAATTGATGATTTTGGAACAGGTTATTCATCTTTTGCTTCGCTAAAACATCTCACATTTGATCATCTAAAAATTGATAAATACTTTATTGATGACATGCTTATTGATAACAAGTCACAACTCTTAGTTGGTGCAATGATAGAAATGGGCCAAAACCTGGGATATAGCATCCTCGCCGAAGGGGTTGAAACGGTAGAGCAATGTACTCTCCTACAAAAGCTCGGCTGTGGAACTGCGCAAGGATATTTGTTTAGTAAACCGATCGCTGCTGAAGAAATTGAAAAACTGGTCAAGGACAAATGGTCGGTTAGCAGCCTAAATACTTATAGTTATCAATCGCCATGAAGCTTCAAGTGGCTGCAAAACTATGTTCAGTCTTTTACTCTCATGGCCTATCATCAGCTCAACCAACTCGACATTCTTTAGGATGTCCGACCTGTCTATTTACATGCAATAGTCTCCCCACTTATCCTCTAAGTTCACATGAGTCAGGGAAACGTGCTGATCGACCTTGAATTGCTGATGTCAAAGGCTCAGGATCAAGGCGGCATTAGAGCTACGCAATAGCCTGACGGCAGCGGAGGCTTTCAATGCATGCTTGACTTGCTCATAATTCCATAACTTTCGCTGATATCAAATCCATCTCACAGGCTTGCCTGCGGCAGTGGAGGGGGCGAGCCAGCTCAGCGACTTTTGCGGGAGTTAGTTCTAGTCAGAGGTCGCGCCATTCGTCAGAAAAGTAACTCAGTTGAGTGTGAATGTAGTCGCTGCTCCACGCATCAACAATGCATAGGCAGGGTTGCTCTTAAAGCGCTGGGAGTTGTCCAGGGCAACATAAGATTAAGACGACTCACTGTTATCAGCGTTACTAGGTTTCAAGACATCCATCACTTGCTCATGCAACGTGGCAATCTTTGGATAATTGTCCACCGCCCGTTGATATCGAACTGCTGCTTCACTGGCCTCGTCTGACTGCAATGGCAAAATTTCATAGGCCTCTTCGAGCAACCTATGAATTACATTCGGCGAGACGGACTCTTTTGAGGCAATGGATTCATCAATGCGGGCAATGAACCCCGAGATCGGGCGCAGCCAGGCAAACCATTCGTCGTTAATGACTAGCTGAAACAGCTCCATTTTGGAGGTGATCGGGCCGTGGACCCGTTCGTAACTGTCTTGCTCAGCTTCCAGCAGCGCTTTGTGCAGCCTTAGCATTACCGGTCGCAGCGTCTTCAGTTTTTCGTAGGCGGGCACGGAGGCAAAGGAAGAGTCAGTCATGCAATCAGTCAGGCGCTCGACAGTCTGTTTTATCTTGTCATATCCTGCCGAGATGATTAAGCCCATCCTGATCATGGGAAGGAACGCGATTTCGCCACCATGGCAACTTATACGATTTTAGTTTTGAAATGTCCCATATCAAGCTGAACTATGCGCGATAAGATTCCAGGCTAGGTTGCTCAATTGGGTGCTCTGGAGACTGGAATTTCGGACTGCTGTGGCTACGTTGTACCAGCACATAGGCCGCAGGCACAAAGTAAAGCGCCAGAATCGTCGCGCCAGAAATACCCCCCGCGATCGCGATGGCCAAAGGCCGCCAGAACGGATCACCATCAGTCAGCAGGGGGACAAAACCGATAATGGTCGTTGCTGTGGTGGTCATGACGTGGCGAGTGGCCCGAAGCACCACCCGCTGTACCGCTCTTGGAGAGCCAATGCTGGCCTCAGCGTCTTCATTAAGGGACGTCAGCACCACGATGGAGTCGTTAATGGCAATCCCGATGAGGCCCATGGTGCCGACGATCGCCATAAAGCCCAGCACCGATCCGAAGATCTTGAGGGAGAGCAGGGCCATGCCGATGGAGCCAATGGCGACGACGGCAATAATGCCCGCCTGACGGAAGGATCCCAGGGATAAGACCAGAGCCGTCACCATGCCTAGCACCAGGATCGGGATAAACAGCAAGAGGTTGCCGACGGCTGAGTTTTGCTCCTCATATTCACCGCCAAACTCATAACGATAACCGGGGGGAAGTTCAAAATTGGCGGCTGCCAAGCGAGCTTGCAGAGCCGTAAGCACGGTGCTGGGTAAAACTCCGGCAGTGATGAAGGCTTGCACCGTGTTGACTCGCTGCTCATTGCGGCGGGCAATGCTGGCCAGCTGGGGTACCAACGCAAACTCACCGAGGGCGGAGGTCGGTCGAAACCCGCGATCTGGAGGCTGTTGAGGTCGCAGGTCTAAGGAGGTCAGAGTGTCGAGACTGGCGAGATCGCCCTCATTTAGCCGCACCCGCACCGGTAGATTCTCAACGGATTCAAGAATGGCTCCCCCCGTGATGCCCTCCGAGTAAGCGTCGAGCTGCTGAGCAATTTCGGTGTTGGTGAAGCCCGCCTGGCGCACCTGCTCCGCATCCAGATAAAGCCCCAGCTTGGGCTGTCCTTCGGTCAAATCATCGCGCACCTGCACCACATCGGGAATCGTCGTCATGATTTCGCGCACTGCCATGCCGAGGCGACGCAATTCCTCCAAATTGGGGCCGTAGATGCGAATCTCCACGGGGGCATCAAAGGGGGGACCCTGCTGAAACTTCTGGGCGACTACGCGGGCCGAGGGAAAGCGATCGCTCAACTCGATCTGGACATCTTGCACCAGAGTATCCACACCGTTTTTCGACTTGAGCTGGACCATGGCCTGCGCATAGTAGGGTTCGTTTTCCCGGCTACCGGTCAGGTTGTAGTAAAAGCGGGGGGCACTCTCGCCCACAAACCAGTACACGTCTTCGACATTCTCATGCTGAAGCATCACCTCACGGGCCTGTAATACCTGCTCGCGAGTTTGCTCGATCGAGGTCTGAGACGAAAACTCCATCTCGATTTGAAACTGATCCCGATCAAGCAGGGGGAAAAACTGATTTTCTAACGTTCCCGCAGCGATAAAGCCCACTAAGGGAATGGATAAGGTAATGGCGATCGCTAACCGAGGTCGAGCCACGGTTCTGCCCATCGACCAGTCGTAGAGACGGGCCAAACGGGGCAGCGACAGCCCCTCATTCCACCAGGCCCCTGGCTGGCTGAAAAAGTAGCGAACTCGGCCCCAAAGTCCAGCCCTAGCAAGCCGCTGTCCCTGGGAGGAACGGGAGCGACCCAGTATGCGGGCAGCGAGCGCCGCGATTACCGTCAGCGATAGGGCTAGCGATGAAACAATGGCCAAGATCACGCCCAGCGCAATCGAGCCCACAAACTCTCCGGCACTGCCCGGCAATAGGTAAATCGGCAAAAAGGTGAGGACCGTTGTCGTCGTGGAAGCCAGCAGCGGTATCCGCAGATAGTTCACCGTTTTCGTGGCTGCCTGAAGCGGCTCTGCCCCATGTTCGATATCGGCCTGAATTTCATCTACCACCACAATGGCATTGTCAATCAACAGTCCCAGCGCAATAATCAGCCCCGTCACCGACATTTGATGAATCGGTACACCGAGCATCGTCATCCAGCCAAACACGGCAAAAATGGTGAATGGTAGGGCTGTGCCCACCACCAAGGCCGAACGCCAGCCCATGGCCAGGAGGGTGACGCCGAACACCAGCAGGGCCCCCAGCACCAAGTTGAGCATCAGCTTACTAATGCGGTCTTCGACGTAGCTACTTTGGTCAAAGATAGTGTTGAGACGGATGCCCGCCGGGAGGCGATCGCGGAAGTCCTCAATCGTTGCTCTCGCGTTGGCGGCCCACTGGTCGATGCGGATGCCCGACTGCATCATCACCCCTAGCACCACGGCTGGCTGACTACCGATAAAGGCCTGGTCGCTAAGAGGATAGCGGATGCCTCGACTGACGCTGGCAATGTCGCTGAGGCGGGTGAACTGACCGTTATTGGCCCGGATCGGAATCTGGCGAATTTGCTCTGTGGTTTCCAGCTCGCTGGCGACCTCAATGGCAAAGGTTTCGGCAGGTGTGCGCAGCTGGCCAGCACTGGCTTTGGCATCGCTCAGGCTGATTTGGTTGGCCAGTTCCTGAGGAGAAAGCCCAACGCCCACTAAATCTGAGGCGGTCATTTCTACCAAAATTTCTTCATCGGGATGGCCGAAGAAATCGACTGCTTCAGTGCCGTTCAATCCCCGCATTAAGATTCCCAGTTCCTGGGCGTAGCGGCTCAGCACGGCGTAGTTCGGTTCGCCGGGTAAGTCCCAGGTCAAGGCCGGTACAAAGGTATACGCCTTGACCAAAACCTCCGATAGCTCAGGCTCGGTGACACCTGCCGGAAATTGAGCCGTCGCGTCCGCCATCTCATCACGCACCTGAGACCAGATGGGCTGAGCATCATCAATGGATTCCGATAGCTCCACGGTGACCGTCGAGAAGCCGACCCGTGAGTCCGATGCAATCACGCTAATTTCCTCGATGTCGGATAGCTCTTCTTCCAGCACAGTGCTCACCAGGGCTTCGACCCGCTCGGCACTGGCCCCGGGAAACGCCGTGGTGACAACGGCTACCCGGGAGACCAGTTGGGGATCTTCCTGGCGCGGTAAAGATTGATAGGAGGAGAGGCCCCAACCTAAGAGCAGAATGACGGTCAGAGCGGGGAGGCGAAGGTTAGTGAAAAAGGGGCGAACCATATTAGGAACTGAAAAGATGGTAGGAAGTGAAAAGATGGAATGAGTACGAAACGGTGCAGGCGTTGGAGTTGCGAAAGCGTTAAGCGTCAAGCGGTAAACCGATGAACTCAACCCTCAATCTTTCGCAGTTGAAACTTACTCAATGGCCCGGACTCGCTGACCGGGCACGAGTCGGTGCACGCCATTGGCGACGATGCGATCGCCCGACTGCAACGTCCCCCTGACCAGTACTCGGTTACTCTCCTGGTGCAAAATCTCGACGGATTTGGACTCAACGGTAAAAGCAGATTTGTTGCCGTTCGTTTCATCCGCCTCCAAGGGAACGAGCGCATAAGCGCTCCACAGCCCGCGAAGGTCTTGCGTTAATGCTTGGGTTGGCACCCAAATGCCGCTGGTCGGAATCGTTTCATTGAGTTCGACTCGGGCTGTTTCACCTGAAACGATGCGGGTCAGTGCCGTGGGCTCAAGCTGAAAAACCACTAGTTGGGTGCGAGTATTCGGGTCAATTTCGGGCAGAACGGATTTAACGGTAGCGGCGTAAGCGTCATTGCTTAAGCGCACGGTGACGGGGGCACCCGCTGATAAACGACTGACCGCACTCTCCGGCATGCCAATGCGAGCTTCCGGCACCTCACCCTCTACCAGTCGAACCACCGATTGCCCGACCCCAACGACGACGCCCTCATCCATCTCCCGCCTGGAAACAATGCCGCTAAAGGGCGCTTTGAGCGTACTTTTGCTGAGGTTAACGTCCACATTGGCAAGGCTGGCTTCGAGCTGTTGAACGACAGCCTGCTGAGCCGCAATCTGCTCGGGGCGAGTACCGTTCAACAGTTCGTTGAGATTGCTCTTAGCCCGATCTAGCCGTGCTTCTAGGGCCTCTGTTCCGAAGGCAAATTCGTCCAACTGCTCGCGTGAGATCGCGCCTTCTGCATACAGAAACTCACGGCGAGATCTCTGCTGTTCCTGCAGCCGCAGCTGACTCTCGATATCTCGGACTTCCGCCTCGACTGCGGCAATATTTTCCTGGCGGGCTCCTCGTTCCAGCTCCAGCAGCCGCGCCTGAGCCTCTGCGAGTTGGGCTTCAAGCTGCCGGCGCTGGGTGAGCAGGTTTTGGGTATCAAGCTGGGCTAGCGGTTGCCCAGTGGTGACGCGATCGCCCTCGTCTACCAATATCTGTACCAGTTCCCCACTTCGGGTGAACCCCAAGTCGCTGCTGCGCAGGGCCGCAATTTCTCCCGTGTAGGCCCGAGATATGGCATAGCTATCGACTGCTGTTACCGTCAAGGCATCGACTGCTAACGGTCTGCTGTCTGCCGCTACTTCCGCTTCTTGAGCGGCTAACCGCACCTGGAGAAAAGGCACGCCAACCGCGCATAGAAGGCCAACCGCGCCTATCCCGATGAGCCAACGCGATCGCCCATTCAGCCAGATCCTTGAGATACTGGTACGGCTGGTCGGGGACACAGAATCGAGCGTTTCTGGTGGCAGAGTTTGGTCAGACATCTTGATACCTCCAAGGCAAATGAACAGGCGTGGCCATTGCCGCTGCAAACAAAATTAGGCACACAAAACTAAGGCTTAAATAAAGCCCTTACAGCTGAGGAAGGCGGATATTTTGAGTTGCTTGAATAGCTGCTATGCCAATGCTGCCGCTGCTTTAGCGGCGCGGCAAAATTCCAGCAGGGAGGCGCAGTTTTTGGCATATTCGACGATGCAATCGACGATATCCTCGTCTAGCCAAGCGCCTCGACCCAATTCGACTTTGACGATGAAGCTTTTCAACTTGAGATAGTCAGCGTGCTCATGATCCGCATAGGCTTGATAGCCTCGCGGCATGGCGGTCAGTGTGTCTTCATCACTGAGAGCTAAACCGGCGGTTTGGAGATCCTTCAATACATGAGAAAAATCCGCTGGTTTTTCCAGGATGCGATCGCGAATGGGGCTTAATTCTGCTGCTTTGAGTTGGTAATAGCCGCAAGCGACCATACCGCCCGCGCCATCGAGCTGAATGTAAACGACGCCCTCTTTTTCAGCTTTAGTGCCTGATGGCGTCAGCAGCCCACTGACATGGGTACTGTAGGGCGATTTATCTTTAGAAAACCGAATGTCGCGATGTTGCCGAAACAGGGTGTTTGCCCCACCGACAAACGGCACTGCAGTCTCCGCCAGCTGCTCAGTTGCCAGCTCCAGCACTTGGGCAAACGGCTTTCTCAGACAAGCCTCAAATCTGTCTCGATGTTCGTCGTACCAAGCCTTTTCGTTGTTTACCACAAGTCCTTCTAGCAATTCGAATGACTCAAGCGTAAAGTTCAGCTTTGTCATCTTTATTGGCTAATTCCATGAAAACGACGGGCGATGGAAAACCCGACCGTTGGCCACCTCATTGATTGCCAGCGGTGCGGAAATCTGTATCAAAATCGCACTTTTCAATAAGTAACATGATATTGATGTTATGAGAAATATCAAATCTGCATGATTCAATAGCAATCTTGATATCAATGAATCTAAAGACGCTAAATTCCTTTATTGTTCTGGCCGAGGAGCTTCACTTCGGGCGCGCGGCGACTAAATGCGGTATCTCGCAACCTGCTATGAGTCGCTTACTGAGCGATTTGGAATCGGATGTCGGGGTCAAATTACTGGATCGGACCTCCCGCGAAGTGTCGTTAACCCAGGCCGGACGAGGCTTTCTGGAATCAGCCAGAAAAGCCGTGGCGTATGCCGACATGGCCGTTCGGGCCGCCCGGGCCGGAGCCGTTGACGGGATTGACACGCTAACGGTTGGGATGGGAATCGGCACGGCACAACCGTTAGTCGGCCAACTCATTAGCCAGTTCAAACAGGCCCATCCTGAAACCCAAATCACCCTATGCCAACTCGATGAACGCTCTATCGGCTCGGCATTGGCGGACGGGGCTGTTGATGTGGCGATCGCGTGGGATGACTCAATTCCGACTGGTTTGTATCGTCAACATCTCGGCACAATTCCCTTGTCCGTACTGGTGCAGTCGGGCCATCCGCTAGAGTCCAAGGCCCCCGTGGACCTAGATGACTTGGCTGAGTACCCCATCATCCTGCCAGCTCGCGATCGCCACCCGATTATCTACGATACGTATCGGCGATTTACTGCTGAAGCTGGGTTTGAGCCTACGATTGCGATCGATGTGTCGACTATGGCCGATACCTTTGCCATGGTTGCCGCTGGGGTCGGCGTGGGTCATGCCCCAGTCATTCCTGGAATGACCTATCCGGGGGTTACCATCCTGAAGCAAGTACCGCTGTTTGAGCTGGATTATGAACTGGTCTGGGCTCGCTCTATTCCAGCAGTTGAAAGCCTACTCCAAATTCAATCTGCTTCAAACAGCTGCTAGCAGCACCTTCTGGAATGATTTCCGTCCACTCAACACTTCACGATGCTCGGCACTGGTTAGTCACTCAATCACTATCGCCATCGATGCCAGTGGCTTGATGTTCTCAATCGGCACTAGCAAAGGGCTGCGCCGTGGCCTCTGCTTGAGCGATAACATCCCGCTCATCGGTGCGTATCGCCCGCAGTTCTTAGCCGTTGGGTCTCATAACCGTGGACTGAACCCCAGGTTTTCGGGCTGCTGATACACCGTGGTATCGCCATCCCAAACGGTATTGATAAAGACGTCGCGCCCCGATCCTGCACGATACAGGCGATAGCGAATGGGATTTTCGGTGTAGTAGTTTTGGTGATAATCTTCCGCAGGATAGAAAGTGTCTGCAGGCTCAATAACAGTCGCGATCGCTTCATCAAACTTGCCCGACTCTGCCAGTGTCGTCTTTGCCCCCTCAGCGAGTCGCTGCTGTTCTTCGTTGACATAAAAAATTGCCGACGTATAAGACTCGCCGCGATCAACAAATGAGCCGCCTGCATCGGTTGGGTCATGCATTCGCCAAAAGGCATCGAGCAATTGCTGATACTCCACGATATCTGGGTCGTACAGCACCTCAACCGTCTCTCGATGCCCCGTCGTGTTGCTAGCAACTTGCCCATAGGTGGGGTTTTCGACGGTGCCGCCCATGTAGCCCGATACCACTTCGGCGACTCCCTCAACTTTTTCAAAATCGGCCTCAACACACCAAAAGCAACCAGCCGCAAAGTAAGCTACGGCTTCTGGTTCGACATCAGCACTGGAGGCCGATAGGTTATGGATGTTGGGCAATTTGATAAAGCCCACCGTTACACCTAATACGGTTCCGACGAGAGCAAGCCAATAACGTCGTTTCATCTATCCTCTAAAGCTCATCAAAAAAAGCACTGTTTGCGACCTGTTTCCTGAGCTGGGTGGTGATTAACCAAGGTCAGAATGAACCAGGGCATTCAATGATTAGTAATGCCACAACCGGCTGAGATTTCTGTGAGAGTAGGCGATCGCTACGCTAAATAACCGTGATGAACGCTTTTTCTTGCCTTGTCTGGCTCCAAATGTGATCCGCCTCATTACTCCTTCGCGGCTGGCATCACCGCTTGCTTCCGTTGGTGACACGATGCAATTCCGGCATTATCACTGGGTCACTGATACGCCCATCACCCACAGAATCAGGCGTTCACGAGATGATTATTTCATCGAACAAAAGACACATCGCAACGGAGCCCCCCATGCAGCTATCATTTCTCGGCCAGAGCTACGAAGCGTCCACCCCCGCGATTGCCGCCACTGAAACCAATGAGACCCTAAC
>CAZFWL010000004.1:0-20127 GCA_964522775.1 uncultured Halomicronema sp. | reverse complement strand
GGAACTTATGACGTCAAGGTCACGGTGACCGATCAGGCCGGGGCGACAGATGATGTCACGACTGTGATTGAGGTCGCCAATGTCGCGCCGACGCTGGTTGCTCCAGCGACTTCACCCAGTGATTTAGGTCCAGTCACCGAAGACACGCCCTTTGATTTCACCGTCGAAGCGAGTGATGTCGGGACTGAAGATACCCTGACTTGGAAGGTCGTTTCCGGCCCCAGCAATGGTGAGCTAACCCTGGGGACTCCAACAGATAACGGCGTTCAAGACTTTACCTATACGCCCGATACCAACTTTGATGGCGACGGCGATGGGGCCACCTTTAACGATGACACCTTTACGTTGCAAGTCTCTGACGGCGATGGTGGCTTTCAAGATTTGGTCTACAACGTGGGCATTACGCCTGTTGCCGATCGCCCCGACATTACGGTCAACAGCTTCACCGTGGTGGAAGACCAGGTACTGCAGGTCAATGGCGATGTATTAAATGCGATCGATGACGACACCTTGCCCGCCAATCTGACCTTTACGGTGACGGGCACCGATGCCGGCAGTTTCTTCTATGACGATGGCACTGGGCCTGTAGCCAAAGACAACTTCACCCTGTCTGATGTGTTCCAGGGTAAAGTTACCTTCCTGTACGAGAATGCTAACGATGCGGGTGAGCCGAGCTTCACCATTACGGTTGCTGACGATACGACGCCGACTCCTCTGACTGATGTCGAGGTGGGCAATGTGGTCGATTTCACGGCGGTCAACGACGCGCCAGAACTCGTGCTCACGGATGATAATCCAGCCACCACCGACATTGTCGAGTTGGCAGGCTTTACGGTAGATGAAGGGGGGCAGGTTGCCATTCCCAACACCACCATTAACGCCACTGATGAAGAGTCGGGCGCCACTGATCTGACTTTCACGGTCTCCAATATCGAAGGCGGCGACTTTACCGTGAGCGGTCAGGTCAAAACGAGCTTTACCCTCGCCCAGGTAAATGCCGGGGCCGTCTTTTTCCAACATGACGGTACTGAAACGGGGCCCTTGGCAACCATCGTTGTGACCGACGGCGATGGCTTATCGTCGCTGCCGCAAACAATTCAAGGCAGCATTGCCAATACCGTCAACGACCCGCCAACGATTTTGGTCAACAACTTCAACGTGACCGAAGGCGAAGAGTTGCTGGTGACGACCAGTGTGTTAGACGCGATCGATATCGATGCGCCTGCTCCCGCACCTGACATTGAGTTCACCATTACTGGACCCAACGCCGACAGCTTCATCTTTGCTGGCGATACCAATGCTGTGGATGGCATTACGTTCAGTCGCTCTGACATTGTCGCGGGTAACGTCAGCTTCTTCTATGACGGTGAAACTGCCCCCGTCTTTTCAATTACCGCAAATGATCAAGACACAGCAGCCCCAGATGGTGTCGCTGAGACTACCGTTGCAGGAAATGTGACCTTTACCGAGGTCAATGACACACCGGTCTTTGTCGAGCCGGTTGATCCCACTGCTAGCCCAGTGGTCTTTGAAACCAGTGACGGCATCTTGCCTGACTTTACGGTGCAGGAAGGCGGTAATGTCTCAATCAGCAGCCTCATTATCAAAGCCACTGATGGCGATTTTGACGATCGCGATCTCGTCTTCACCGTTTCCAATGTAGAAGGAGGGGACTTCTTCTTGGTGGGTGACGCCAACCCCATTAGTGAGTTCACCCAAAACGATATCAACTTAGGTCGGGTCCTCTTTGCTAACGACGGCACAGTCACTGACCCGAGCTACGACATTAGCGTGACGGATGGCGACTCTACCGCAACGGCTACCGGTGGCGGTACCGTGACCCCAGTCAATGATCCGCCTGAAATCACAGTCAACAGCTTCACTGTGGTAGAAGACCAAGTGTTGCCGGTGACCGGTGATGTGCTAAACGCAACAGATGAAGACAACGCGAATCCAGCAGATCTGACCTTCACGATTACTGGAACCGATGCTGGTAGCTTCTTCTTTGACGATGGCACTGGCCCGGTGGCCAAAGACAACTTCACCCTGGCCGATGTCTTCCAGGGCAAAGTCACCTTCTTATACGAGAATGCGAACGATGCGGGTGAGCCTAGCTTCACCATTGAAGTGTCGGATGGTGCGCTAACCGACACGGCGGCGGGCAATATTGCCGATTTCACGGCGGTGAATGATGCCCCGATTTTAGATGGTGATCCGACTGACGCTACTACGACTGTTGATTTGACTGGCATCACGGTGGATGAAGGCGGACAAGTCGCCATCGCCAGCGCCAACATTGGCGCTAGGGATGAAGAGTCTGCCCCCGCTGACTTGACCTTTACGTTGACTAATATCGCTGGCGGCGATTTTGTGGTGAGCGGTCAGGTCAAAACAAGCTTCACGCAGGCACAGGTCAACGCGGGTGCAGTGTTCTTCCAGCATGACGGCACCGAGACTGTGCCCGTCTACACGGTGACCGTCACTGATGGTGATGGCCTGCCATCGACGCCCCAAACCATTGAGGGCACTATCGGCAAGGCAGTCAATGACCCACCGACGATTTTGGTCAACAACTTTGACGTGACCGAAGGCGAAGAGTTGTTGGTCACCACGAGCGTGTTGGATGCGATCGATATTGATGCGGCGACACCAGCCCCGGATATCCAATTCACGATCACAGGAGCTAACGCCGACAGCTTTATCTTTGCCGGTGATACCGATGCCACGGATGGCATTACCTTCAATCGCTCCGACATTGTCGCGGGTAACGTTAGTTTTCTCTACGACGGTGAAACTGAACCTATTTTCAGTATCACGGCCAACGACCAAGATGCTGGCGGGGCCGCTGAAACAACGGTTGCAGGCAACGTCACCTTTACTGAGGTCAACGACACCCCAGTCTTTTTAGAGCCTGTCGACCCGACGGCTAGCCCGGTTGTTTTCGAGCCGAGCGACGGTATTTTGCCTGACATTACCGTGGCTGAAGACGGCAACGTGACGATCAATCAACTGATTATTCGGGCGACTGACGGCGACTTTGACGATCGCGACCTCGAATTCACGGTCTCTAATGTGGAAGGGGGCGACTTCTTCCTCATTGGCAACCCCGACCCTGTTGACGAATTCACCCAAAATGACATCAACCTGGGCCGCGTCTTCTTTAGAAACGACGGCACTGAAACGGCTCCCAGCTATGACATTAGCGTCACCGACGGCGACAGTACGGCTACGGCCATAGGCGGTGGCACTGTCGTTGGCGTCAACGATGCACCGGCAATTACGACTAACGAGTTCGATATTACCGAAGGAGAGGAACTCGTCATCACCACCGATGTGCTGAACATCGAAGATGTTGACAGTGATGACAGTGAAATCTCGATTACGGTGGCTGGAAACACCGGTAACGGAACGGTGGATGCCGCGATTGACGCAGCCTTTTCACCCGGCACCACCTTTACTCTGGCCGATGTCGTTGCTGGCACCGTCACCTTCAACTACGACGGTGAAATCGAGCCCTCCTTCAGCATTACGGTGACCGATACCCGGGCCGATGCCCCGCCGAACCCGATTACGTTACCGGCTGTCGATGCCAACATCACCTTTACCCCAGTCAACGATGCGCCCATCCTGACGATCGTTCCAGCGACAGACATTCCGATTACGGAAGATACTGCTCTCGCCATTACGGATACCTTCTTCGATGTCTTTGATGCCGAGGTTGAGGCGGGCCTGCAACCCTCGACAGACCTGGAATACACCGTCGATGACACGACCAACGGGACCTTCCAACTTGATGGTAAAGACACGACCACCTTTACCCAAGCTGACGTGGAAAATGGCGATGTCACCTTCCTCCACAGCGGTGAAGAAGCCCCGAGCTTTACCGTTACGCTCAATGACAACGGTGAACCGGATGACGAGGAAGTCACGGTCACTGTTGAAGCCGCTGACTTCAAATTCACCGCGGCCAATGACCTGCCGATACTGGGCAACAATAGCCTGACCGTCACAGAAGGGACTGAAGTCATTCTCACGACTGACGACCTGAGCGCTACGGATATCGAAACCAACGCGCTCGATCTGCGCTTTGAGATTACGGGCGTCACTAATGGCCAATTCAGCACCGATGGCGGCACCAATTTCGTCACCGGCGACGTCACCTTCACGCTGCTCGACATTATTCAAGAGCAAGTCATCTTCAAGCACGATGACAGCAACGAATTGCTTGATCCGCCAGGAGACATCACTCCTAGCTACAACGTCACGGTGCTTGACCTGGGCTTAGATGATGCGATCGGTGGCGACACTGATGGTCAATCTGACCCTGCTGCGGTTGCTGCTGACATCACCTTTGTTGAGGTAAATGATGCGCCCGTCCTCACCCCTGATAGTGATGGTGCGGTCGGCGGTAGCAATGATCCCTTTGCGATCACCGAGGGCAGCACCCTGGTGCTGAACAACCCAGCCGACAGTTTCCCAAATATCACGGTCACCGATCCTGATACTGCACCCGAAGATGTTGAGATCACCGCATCCAACGTGACTGGGGGATTCTTTGCCACGGTTACCGATGCCGAAACTGCCATTACGACCTTTACCCAAGCCCAACTAGATGGCAAGCAGATTGTCTTTAAACACGACGGCAGTGAAACTCAACCGAGCTTCACGCTAGAAGTGACCGATGGTGAAAGCAGCGACCTCGAAAACTACACGGCGACCTTGGTCAAAGTGAATGATGCGCCGGAAATCACTGCGAATACCCTCACCATCAGTGAAGATGAGCAAGTGCTTCTGACTATCGATGACCTCAACGTCGTTGATCCTGAAAGTGGCCCCGCAAACCTTACATACTCCATCGCCAATCTGACTAACGGCTCCTTCTTTATTGACGATGGTTCCGGTGCCTTCGCGACTGAAGTCGCGGTTGATACAGCTGATGCCTTTACTCAACAACAGGTCATTGATGGGCTGGTCGCCTTTAAGCAAGGGGGTAGTAACGACGCTCCCACCTACACTCTGACCGCTAAAGACAATGGCACGCCTCAGGGCATTTCTGTGGTTAGTGACGCCGTCATCGACTTTACCCCGATCAACGATGCGCCTGAGCTAGCAGTCGGAACGACGGAAGGATTATTCGCCATTTCACAGGGCGAAAAAGTCACCATTAATGGCACCACTCAGCTGAGTTTTGTCGATGAAGAGACCTTTGACGGCACCATTGGTGACCCAGCGCTGCTGACTTACACCATTGATGCGGTTAATAAAGGTACCTTCTTCCTGAATGGCACGGCCTTAGACGTCTCTGACACCTTTACGCAACAAGATCTCAATCTTGGCAGTGTCGCCTTTCAGCATGACAACAGCGAATTCGCCCCTAGCTACACCGTCACCGTCAGTGACAATGGCGTCCCCTCGCCTGTCCAATCCACCACGCTAGAAGTCGATTTAACGAGCACCTTTACCAACCTGCCGAATGCTCCAGAGCTGCTAACGAATGCCCTGATTATCGATGAAGGGGCAACCGTTAACTTCACAACCGACAACCTCAGTGCCGAAGACTTAGATTCGCCTAATCTTGATCTCAAGTTTGCCGTCACTGGTGTGACCAACGGGGCATTTGAAGTTGATGGCGCAGCCGCGACTGAATTTACCCTGCAACAAGTCGTTGAGGGATTAGTCAGCTTTACCCACGATGGCTCCGATAGTGCGCCGACTTACGACGTGCAAGTGAGCGACGGAGCTCTGGATTCGGGGACTCCTGAGACTGCCACGATCACCTTCACCCGGGAGAACGATGATCCGACCCTGATCAGTTCCGCTGGACCGATCCTAGCGGCGGATGCTGGGACCACAGATGACCTACAGCAGTTCAGCTTCGAGGTCAAAGAAAACGGTATTCTTGGCCTCACGCTTGAGCAAATTGATGCGGCTGATGAACTCGGCGAAACGGCCCAGGCTGATTTAACCTTTGAAGTCTCGAACGTGCAGGGTGGCTTTTTCGCCCTGGCGACGAATACAACCGCCGCCATTACTGATTTCACTTGGGTGCAAGTTGAGAATGGCGATATCGCCTTCAATCACGATGGCTCCAACGTAGCACCGAGCTATACGCTAACCGTCTTTGATACCGAGGGCGGCAGTACCAGCGACGACTACACAGGCACCTTGACCGCAGTCAATGATGAACCCGTGCTCAAGGCGGCCCAACTCAGCCTGACAGAAAACGATGACGGGACTGGTATCGCTATTACCGCCGCCAACCTGCTGTTTGAAGATGAAGAATCCGCTCCCGGAGACCTCACTTACACCATTGTGAGTGTGACGCCCGACGGGGCCACTGATGCTGAAGATGCGTTCTTTACCAATAACGGTAATCGGCTAAATGTTGGGCAATCGTTTACCCAGGCCGACGTCAACAATGGATTGATCGCCTTTGTACAGGCTGAGGTGGATAACAACACCGCGCCGACTTTTGAGTTACAGCTGACTGACCAAGCGGTGCCGGGTGATCTCACATCAACGGTCAACACCATTGATATCAAGACTGGGGACAACTTTACCCTCGACTTTACAGCCGTCAATGATGCGCCTACGCCCGATCCATTCGTGATCAATTTCCCGACGGTGGTCGAGGGTAGCACGATCGCCGTAGTGAGTGGCGTCACCGCAGTTCCGGGAGAAGTGCAAATCTTTGTCACTGACGAAGAAACAACGAACCCGGTCGAGCTTGTTTACACCGTCGATAGCATTGCCAACGCCAACTTCCAGGTGAGTGGCAGTAATGCGACGACCTTCACCCAAGATGACATTGACAACAATCGGGTCACCTTTGTCCACGATGGCAGTGAGCTAGAGCCAACCTTCACGCTGTCAGTGCAAGACAACAACGGCGGCGCTGGGGCCAATACACTCACTCAAACCGTTGAGCCGGCTTTCCAATTGGGGAATGCAGCACCAGAGTTGACGAAAAATACCCTCAGTCCAATCGAGGGACAAGAGATCACGCTGACTGCTGACAATATCTTTGCCAGCGATCGCGAAGATCTCGTCACCCAACTCTTGTTTGAGATTTCAGAGGTAAACGGTGGCACCTTCTTCCTGAATGGCGTTGAGCTAGACGTGGTCGATGGCGGCGACGGCTTAGATCAATTCTCCATCGCGCAAGTAGCCGCTGGTGAGATCACCTTTAAGGATGATGGAGATGAAACACCGCCTAGCTACAAAGTCAACGTGATTGATAGTGAGGATTTGGGTCTTACGGCTCCAGAAGCAGCCACCATCGACTTGTCACAGTTCCCAGTCAATGACCCACCTGAGATCACAGTCACTAACTTCCCCATTGTGGAAGGGGAACTCTTCGAGCTTGATCTTGACCTTCTGGATACTCTTACGGCCAATCTCTTTACTGATGATCCAGACAATACTGATACGGAGCTGACCTATACCGTCAGTAACGTATCCCGTGGTGAGTTCTTAATATTTGACTCCACGGCGACGCCACCCACTCTGGTACCCACCACCACGTTTACTCAGCAAGACGTGATCGATGGTTTGGTGAGCTTCCAGCCTGACGGCAGCGACATTGCACCCAGCTTTACGCTGACTGTCAGCGACGGTATTGATGGCATTGACTCAGTCAATATCTCAGAAGGGAATGGCCTCACTTTTGGCAAGGTCAATGATGCGCCAGTTACGGTTGCCGATAGCTTCGCAACTGATGAAGATACGCCGCTAACTGGACTGAATGTGACGGCAAATGATACGGACGATAGCAATACCACCTTGCAGATCACCGAGATTGATGGTCAAACGGGTACGGTCACTACCGCCAAAGGGGCAGAAGTTGAAATTGTCGGTAACTTGATCAACTACGACCCCGGAACCGCTTTCCAATCCTTAGGAGCCGGTGCGACTGACACAGATACCTTCACTTACACCATCAATGATGATGATCCCAACCTGACGGATGGTAAGACGGCCACCGGTACGGTGACGATCGCGATCGAAGGTGTGAATGATGAGCCAACGCTCGATACAGCAACCTTAGCTGCGACAGTCACCGAGGGCTCCCCCCTTACCCTAAATCTGATCACTGCCGCAGGAGCCCAGGATGTCGATTTCGGCGATGTTTTAACGATCAGCAACGCTAATGATGGCACCTTTGGTACCGTTACGTTCACCAATGACACCCTGACTTACACTCCAGATGGTGGGCTCTTAGGAGGAGATGTCAAGAATGACACGGTGACTTATACCGTCAGTGATGGCAGCGGTGGCACTGTAGGCGGCACGATTGATATCACACTCACAGGGATCAACGATCCACCAGTTGCGGTAGCCAACAGCGGCTCTGGTTTCAGCACCAACGAGTCAACTGCCTTTAGAACCGAAAGCGTGCTGCTCAATGACTTTGACCCTGAGGGCGGACCGATCGCGCTAGAAAGTGTGAATTCGTCCGGTCTGCGAGGATTACTCATCAACAATGGTGATGGCACCTTCGACTATGACCCCAACGGTGTCTTTGCTGCGTTGCCAGTGGGCCGCACTCGCAACGATACCTTTAGCTACACCATCGAGGATGATCAAGGCGCGACTGCCACTACTAACGTCAACATTCAGGTCACAGGACAACTCAGTTCCTTCCTCGACTACGAGAAGCAACTGCAACTGCAAGACCTATCGGCAGTGGCTCCAGGAAATGTTGTTGATGTCTTGCCCCTAGCCCAGCTCTTTGACGAACGGTACTACCTGAACCAAAACCCAGATGTTGCGGCTGCGGTTGGCATCTCCTTTAGTTCTGGCTTCGATCACTTTGTCCAGGCTGGCATTAGTGAGGGCCGTAACCCGAGCGTCCTGTACAACGAGGCTTTCTATCTTGCCAATAACAGTGACATTCGTGATGCAGTCGCCGCTGGCACCTTCAGCAGTGGTCTGGAACATTTCCTCAACGTCGGTCACCGCGAAGGTCGTGACCCCAGTGCCTTCTTCGACCAAAGCGATTATTTACTGAATAACACAGACGTTGCGGATGCCGTGAACAATGGCACCGTGGCCAGTGCCTTCCAACATTACGTCGTGTCGGGTGTTGATGAAAATCGCCTGCCAGGGCTATCGCTGTTTGATGCCCAGTTCTATCTAAATCGAAATCCTGATGTCGCAAGCGCCGGCTTTACTACGGCAAATGCATTTGACCACTATCAACAATTTGGTCAGTTTGACGGGTTCCGAGCCACTAGTGCATCGTTTAACGAAGCAAGTTATTTATCGTTTAACGAGGACCTCGTGGCACTACAAAGTCCGTTCCAGCATTACGAAGCGGCAGGTCGATTTGAAGGACGCTTTGTCTTACCGGTGTGAGCCAACCGTGACTAATCTCTAAAGTGTCCCATGCCCCAAATTGCCATGTGAAAACAAGCATCGGTTTGGGGCATTTCTGTTGAGAGCGACGGAACAGCAACACCATCAATTGAGACAGGAGGATCCGAATTATCTCAAAATCCTAGTTTCACGTTTAGAAAGATTCAGCTTGGATTTTTAAGCACAATCTTCAATACCACTAAGAGTCGTACTGCTCAGACATCACCTAGAACTTGACTGTCCAATATTCGTGTTCCTTCGGCAGTTTTGAGGCAAGAGAATTTTCAGTGTCTCACTATCCGTGAATGCCCACTTCTTGCTAGATATTTCACCACTCCCGATCAAGGCATTGTTAATGCTGACTCTATATTCTCTGTGGGCAGTTAATCATCAATACTTGACCAAAGGAAATCATAAATCCAACAAATTCATCGGCCAGATATCAATTCATTCCTGATATCTGCCAAGTCAAATCAATTCAGCCGATTTCAACAAGTTTGATTGGATGTCGTGTCATATAGCCTCCTATACAGTCTTAAAGAGGCTGTATAGGAGACTATGCAAGGTGCTGCTGCCTAAAGGCAAGTCAATGAATCGACGACTTCTCTGATTTCTTATGGCTTTTGAGGGCTCTCAACTCTGTCGCTTTACTTGATTGGCTGGTATTTGCCTAAATATCGAAAGCTTTATCACCTCGATCGCTGAGCAAACATCAAGGCAAAATATTATTCCAGGGTGAGGTCTACTAGATATTTTTTGGCCAGAAAATATCCGGTGTTACGGAGCTCTTGACTTCCATGAAATTTATGCACAAAAAGCCGCTCACTTTCAAAAAGTTGAGCTAGAGTTTATGTGGCTTTTTACACACAGGTAATTCGAGTCTACTGTTGGGTGTTTTATAAAATCGTCTAATTTTCTTCGTGAGTTTTCGTGAGTATTGATGGTGTACAAATAGTTGCCTGAAAAGCTGCGATCGGAATTACGTAAACCTGCCACTGCATTGAAATTCAAGAGTGAATCCCATGGCTATACCCACTATCCTGATTAATGATCTCAACATTCAAGAAGGGAATACCCGCGAACTGTCGCTTGATGACTTGAATGCCACGGCGGAGGGGGCAGAGCTCGAAGAAATTTTGATTACGGTGGTACCCACGTCAGAGGGTTCACTGGCAGGCGTTTTTTTGGTCGATGGCGTTCCCAGTCTGAGCTTCAACCTTTTTCAGGTGAACATGGGGCTGGTGGAATTTGAGCATGATGGCTCTAATTTTGCTCCTAGTTACAGCATCATTGCCAGTAATGAAGGTGATGAATCCGCTCCTGATTTGGCCGATATTTTCTTCGGGGCAGTGAATGACCCACCCGAGGTCGAAGCCAACACACTGACGATCTCGGAAGGCGGCACCGTCGTCTTTAACCTTGGCGACACTGTTAATCTGCTCACCACCGACGAAGCGGGAGAATCGACTGCGGCTGAGTTGGTGTACGACATTCAAGCTGACGACCAAGGTTTCTTTCAGAAGTTGGTAGACGGCGTGTTTGTTGATTTGGGCGTGAGCGATGATGCGTTTACCCAAGCCGACGTTGATAATGGATTAATTCGCTTTGTTCACGAAGGCTCCGAAATAGCGCCCACTTACAGCCTACGCGTGGTCGATGGTGGCTTGCCTGAAGGCGACGATATCAGGCCCCGGAGTCGATCTATTACTGGCAACATTACCTTTTTGCCCGACAATGACGCGCCGGTTCTGGAGGCAAACGAATTGGCGCTGTTTGAAGGCGATATCGTCACCATTACCTCGGCTGATTTAGCGGCCACTGATGTTGAAGAAGATGACGCGACCTTAACCTTTACCATTACCGCGATCGCGGGCGGGCGGTTTGAGCTACTCGATGCCCCAGGTGGTAATGTTGCGCAGGTCTTGGCGGCACCGGGTCAAGATCCGGTTGGCTTCACGCAGCAGCAGGTGAGCGATGGGCTGGTGCAGTTTGTGAACGATCCAGCCACTGAGGATGCTCCTAGCTATTCTGTGCAGGTCAGCGACTCAGGCCAATTGACAGCAACTGATGATCCGAATCCTGATTTCGTAGAAACGGATAACGGCGAGAACAGTCAGGCCCAGATTGACTTCACTACAGTCAACGACACGCCCGTCGTGGAGTTTCCCGGTCTCGATTCCACCCCGATCGATTTAGCTGAACAGAGCCAGGTAGTTTTAACCAACGCCGATCTCCTCGTTACTGACGAAGAATCGAATGCGGGCAACCTCACCTATGAAGTGATGGACTTAGATGTCGAACCCGCAGGCGAATTCCTCTTGCTGGATGTCGATAGTGGGGAATCTTCGCCGGTCACGAGCTTTACCCAAGCCGACATCAATGCGGGTTTGATTTCTTTCAGTTACTTTGGCGTCGAGGAGGCTCCTAGTTTTTTCCTTACGGTGACGGATGAAGGAGGCGAGTTTGTCTCCATCGCGAGTACCGAAATCTTTAATTTTCTGCCCAATAACGATGAGCCGCAGGTCTCTACTCAGCCACTGGGTCTGACTGAAGGCGAGATGGTCACCATTACAGCGGCCAATCTCTCGGCAACTGATGAAGAATCCGTTGCTGGTGAGCTGACATACACCGTCACCATTAACAATCTCGACCCCGATCAGCCCGATAGTTTCATTATTGATGGCGTAGTGGAACTCGGCCCCACCGTCACCTTTACGCAGCAACAGATCAACGATGAACTCGTAATGCTGGTGCATGGGGGCTCCAACTTTGCGCCCGATTTGACCATTAGCGTGACTGACACAGCCGTGGGCGGCGATGCTAATACGATTCCTGTGGCGTTGGATATTGACTTTGAGTCGCTGAATGATCTCCCAGAACTCGAGACACTGGCGTTGACCTTGACCGAAGGTGAGACGGTTGCCATCACCGATGCAGTCTTGTCCGTTGGGGATGAAGAGTCCGGTGCCGCCGACATCACCTACACAGTCGACGCGGTGACGGGTGGAGAATTTTTGCGCTTGCCAATAGAGCCTGATGGCGAGACCACAGTTGCCACTACCTTTACGCAAGCTGAGATTGATGCCGGGAATATCATTGTTTTTGAGCATAACGGCTCTAACGATGCGCCAACGTTCAGCCTGACGGTGAGTGATGGGGAAGAAGCGATCGCCATTACCGATGCCGATGGGCAGGTGAACTTTACCGCCACCAATGATGCGCCAACGATTACAAACAATGCGTTGACGGTGCCCGAGGGTGACCCCGGCAATCTGATGGGTATCACCTTAACGGCAGACAACTTGTTGGCAGAAGATGAGGAAAGTTCTCCTGATGCACTGACCTATACCGTCACGATCGCTAACAACGACGCCGAGAATCCCGACTTTTTCCAGGTGGGTGAAGTAGTCGAACTCGGTCCATTAGTCACTTTTACCCAAGCGCAAATTAACAACGGTCTCGTCCAGTTTGTCCACGGCGGTTCGAATAGCATTGCGACGCTCACCGTTACTGTGACCGATACCTTCCCTGAGGGCGACCCCATCACGACGGCGCCGGTCGCCCTCAACGTTGATTTTCAGGCAGAAAATGACGTGCCGGTTGTGGTCGATAATCGCCTCGCAATCAATGAATCGGGCACAGCGGTCTTTGGTCCCAATGATTTGACGGTCACGGACGAAGAAACTGCCGCCGCCGACTTAATCTTCACCATCGAATCCGTCGCCAATGGTGATTTTGAACTGCGCGATCTAGCGCAGGGCACGTCGACGCCATTGGCTATCGGTGACACCTTCACCCAAGCTGACATTGACGGCGGATTGATTCAGTTTAAGCACGATGGCGGCGAGGATGCCCCCACCTATGAGCTGAGTCTGGTGGATACGCCGCTAGAGCTGGATGGTCCCGTGAATGAGGTGACGATCGCCAGTAATGTCACCTTTGAAAATATTAATGACGACCCCACCTTGACCGCGAATGCGATCGAGATCGACGAAGGGGGCGAAGTTATTCTTACCGCCGAGAACCTGGCGGCAGAAGATCCTGATCACCTCCCGAGCGAGCTCCGATTCAACATCACCAATGTTCAAGGCGGCACCTTTACCCTTGATGGTGAAGCGCTAGTTGAAGGGACCAGCTTCACCTCGCAAGATCTCTTGCTTAAAGAGCTGAAGTTTACGGATGACGGAGACGAAACGCCCCCTTCCTACACAGTGACCGTACTTGACCCCGAGGGTGGCGTGGCCACGGGTGATGCTCAAGTGCAATTCACCCCAGTCAACGATCCTCCCGAAATCACTGTCAATACCTTCACGATCGCTGAGGGCGGACTCCTAACGCTCAATGACCCGGACACGCCTGGCGTGATCAATCTGGTGGCGACGGACGACGAAACCGCTGCGGCGGAGCTGGTCTTCACCCTCAGCAACTTGCAGGGTGGCTCGTTTGTCGATTTCGATGCTCAGCCGATCTCGGAGTTTACCCAAAGCTTCTTGAACCAAGGGGAAATTACCTTTGTTCAAGATGGCAGTAGCCCAGTGCCTAGCTTTGACATCACCGTCAAAGACGCCATGGGTGAGGAAGTTACTGTCGCGGCCAACGTTGACTTTATTCCCGTTAACGATGCGCCGATGGTGCAAGTGAGCGCCTTTGATGTGACTGAGGGTGAGACCGTCACGCTCAGTGAAGCCACGCTACTGACCGTGGATGAAGTCGGCGAGAGCGGTCCCGAAAACCTCACTTATACGATTGCGATCGCCGACAACGATGTCGAACAGCCCGATGGCTTTGAAATCGACGGGGTGCTGCAAACTGGCCCCGAAGTCACCTTTACCCAGGCTCAGGTCAACGCCGGTTTAGTGAAGTTTGTCCATGGCGGTTCCAACACGATTGCGACGTTCACCACCGCAGCAGTGACGGATGCCTTCCCAGAAGCCTTCGGTGAGCCGATTACAGTCGAGTTTGACCTCGCCGCTAACTTCACAGCTACCAACGATGTGCTCGTGGTGGAGAACAACAGTTTGGCCATTAACGAAGGCCAGACTGTCATTCTGACGACGGATAATCTGCTCACCACCGACGAAGAAACCGCCCCCGAAGACATTGTCTACACCGTAGTGGCGACCACCAATGGGGCCTTCGAGCGGCGCAATCTCGATCCAGACGACACGGCTACCACGATTCCAGTAGACGGCACCTTCACTCAAGCTGAAGTCACGGCAGGACTCATTCAATTTGCTCAAGACGGGGCCGAAGAGGCTCCCACTTTCTCGCTCAAGGTCGAAGACACGCCGATCACGCTGGATGGCGAGGCTACGAGCATCACCTTTGATGGGGTGATTGCCGCCTTTGAAAATGTGAATGATGCCCCCACTTTTACCGCGAATGCCCTGACAGTTGAGGAAGGGGGCGAGGTCACCGTTGCGGCAACGGATTTGGCGGCGACGGATCCCGACAACTTGCCGAGTGAGTTACGCTTCTCGATTGGCGAAGTCACCGGCGGCACGTTCTTCCTTGATGGGGTGGCGCTGGCTCCCGAACAGACGTTTACTGCGGCAGCGATCGCCTTTGAAGAGCTGACCTTCAAAGATGACGGTGACGAAGTTGCCCCCACCTACACAGTCACCGTGACTGACCCAGTCGGTGGCACGACCGTTGCTCCGGCAACCGTTACCTTCAACAAGGTCAACGATGACCCTGAGATTACGGCCAATAGCTTCACCATT
Organism: uncultured Halomicronema sp.; assembly: GCA_964522775.1. Lineage (GTDB taxonomy): Bacteria > Cyanobacteriota > Cyanobacteriia > Phormidesmidales > Phormidesmidaceae > Halomicronema. Next base: position 5,047 of record CAZFWL010000004.1, on the reverse strand, counting down.
ACTGAAGGTCAGCGATTGACCCTCAACAATCCGGATACGGCAGTGGTCAATCTTGCTGCCACCGATCCAGAAACGACTGCTGCCGACCTGCTGTTCCAGGTCAGTAATGTAGTGGGCGGCCAGTTCTTTGATTTCGATGCTCAGCCCACCACTGAATTTACCCAGTCCTTGCTGAACGCAGGCGAAGTCAGTTTTGTACACGATGGATCGGAGACTGCTCCCACTTTTGATCTGACGGTGCTGGATGCCGACGGCGGCACGTTTACCGAAGCGGGCAATATCACCTTTGTGCCGGTCAATGACCCGCCGGTGATTAGCAAGGCCCAACTCACGGTCACCGAAGGAGCTACCATCACGCTGACCGGCGACGATATCGCGGTGGACGACCCTGATACTGCACCCGAGAACTTGACGATTACCGTTTCGGAATTGTCTGGGGGCACCTTCAACCTGGTTGTGGATGGTGTCGTCACCGAAAACGTCACCAGCTTCACCGAGGCACAAGTGATCGCGGGTCAAGTGCAGTTTGTGGATGATGGCAATCAAGATGAGCCCAGCTTTAGCGTCAGCGCTAGCGATGGCGAGTTCACCAGTGAGGCGGTAGCCATTGAAATTGTGGAGTTCATCAATATCAATGATGATCCCGAGGCGGTGCCTGATAGCGGCGACGGCTTCACAACCGATGAAAAAACCGCATTTGTCACGGCTAGCGTGCTAACCAACGACACCGATGTCGATCCGGGTGATGTGGATACCCTGTTTGTGTCGGCGATCGCGGGCCAAAATGTTGCGATTGGCGATATCACGTTGGACTCTGGCGCGATCGTGTCGTTAGCTGGCGATGGCACGATTAATTACAACCCCAACGGTGCCTTCCAGTTAGCCCTAGGCGCAACTGATACCGATAGTTTTACCTACACGGTGAGCGACGTTAATGGTGGCAGCGATACCACTACAGTAGAGGTCATTATCACCGGGGTGAATGACGCCCCCGTTGCCAAGGATGATCCGACGCCAGAAGATGAGGCTGATTTGGTGCTATTTTCTGCACCGGACAACGCCCCCGTCACCACACGCCCGCTGACCGACAACGACGAAGACCCAGATGGTGACACCCTCCTGGTTACTAAGCTGAACGATACCGTCGCTGCGGTAGGTGTGCCGGTGATGCTGGATGATACCGATACGGCCACCGCAACTTTGAATGCCGATGGTTCAATTACCTACACGCCGTCCGAGGTCTTCCGGTCTTTGGCGGTGGGTGAGACTGCCACCGATAGCTTTAGTTACACCATCGCCGACCCAAGTGGGGAAGAAAGCACCGCCACGGTCACCATATTGATCAATGGGGTCAACGAAGCTCCGACCATCACGACGGAGTTAGTCACCTTTGCCACTCTGGAAGACAGCCCCCTTGAAATTGCCCTGATCGATGCCGCTGGCATCACCGATATTGACGTCACCGACAATCCGAATCTGACGATCACCAGTGTTAGCGATGCGAGCTTAGGCACCATCACCAATAACGGTAGAACCTTGACCTATACCCCTGGACAAAGTTTGCTAAGGGAGCAAGTCGAGACTGAGTCTTTGACCTATACCGTCAGTGATGGCAACGGTGGCGAGGCCACGGGTCAAATCGAGATTGCCATTACCGGCATTGATGATCCCCCGATCGCGTTGAATGATCGCGGCGTCGGCTTCATTACAGACGAGGCCACCGCGTTCCAAACAGCGAGCGTGTTAGGCAATGATGTTGACCCCGAGCTAGGAGAACTCGAACTCATTGGGGTCGATACCTCTGATACAAGCGGTTTGCTCATAAATAACGGCGACGGCACCTTTACTTACGACCCTAACGGCGCCTTCAACTTCTTGCCAGTGGGTCAGAATGCGACGGATAGCTTTAGTTACACCATCAGTGATGAGCTGGGGCAAACAGCCACTGCTTCAGTCAACATCACCGTGCGCGGACTGCTGAGTACTTTCCTCGACTTTGAGCAGCAGCTTAAGCTCCAAAACCCAGCGGCGATCGCCCCTGGTGATGTGGTTGATGTGTTGCCCCTAGCGCAACTCTATGACGAGTCGTTCTACCTCAGTCAAAATCCGGATGTAGCAGCTGCCGTGGGCTCAACCTTCAGTTCTGGCTATGAACACTTTGTGCAATCAGGCATCAACGAAGGACGCAGCCCCAGTGTCTTATTTAACGAAAGCTTCTATCGGGCTCAAAACAGTGATGTCCGTGATGCGATCGCCCGAGGGGAGATTACCAGTGGCTTATCTCACTTCCTGAATACGGGACACCGAGAAGGTCGCGACCCCAGTGCCTTCTTCGACCAAAGTGACTACTTGTTAAATAATCCCGATGTCGCGGTCGCGGTCGGTCAACGTGACTTGGCTAGTGCGTTCCAACACTACCTTGTGGCAGGGGTCGACGAAAATCGCCTCCCCAGCCTCGCACTGTTTAACCAGCAGTATTATCTGAACAATAACCCAGATGTCGCTGTTGCCGGCGTGGATGCTTACCAGCACTTTATCGATGCCGGGCAGTTTGAAGGACGACAGCCGAGTGCGCTGTACAACGAGAGTAGTTATTTGGCGCTTAACCCCGATGTCGCTGCCGCCGTCAATACCACCCCAGGGTTTACTGGGTTCCAGCACTATCAGCTAAATGGTCGCTTTGAGGGGCGTAATGTGTTCGTTTAAGTTCATATTCTGAGCACTAAAATATATGCCCACACGAATGCCCACTGATTTTAGCCAGTGGGCATTCGTCTTAGATAGCGCGTTATCGGCAGCCAGCGGTTCAAACTATCTGCCAGGTGGATATTGCCATCCTTGACCCAAAGTCGTGAGGCTTGCTGCCCTCAATCTTTCACGCTGTACAGCAAGGCAATTTTGATGGGGCTGACAGTGACTCCGTAAGTTACGCCAAATCTCGATCATCTTGATGCAATTTACACGTAGCTTGATCGGCGAGATATTTCTCATTGCCTGAAAGTCGCTCTAAAATGTTGACAAAATCGTTTCTTTTCTTGAAATCGTTGTTATCATCATTGGCGCTTCTACCGATTCGTTCACGATAAATTTGATCACCCCAGGTTTAAGTGTGCGAGTTTAGGAATGCCTTCAGTGATGGCCTCCTGGTTTCTAGCTCTACAACAGTTTCCAAAGCATGGTTAACGCTACCGCCAATTCGTCTGCAGATAGTCTGTCCACTAAGGTGTTAGCGGCGGCTGGACAGTTCCGAGCGATCGCCCTCTGGCTCAACGACCCCCTCATTCCTGAAGGCATTTACGCCCAGGTAAATCAAGACAAACGACCTGGTTGTATCCAAATCACTCTGGAGTTTGAGCGTACACCCCTGCAAAAACCGCTGACTCAATATATTTGTCACTTAATCTGGCAACTCAATTCTCCGCTGATCGAGGGCATTCACCTCGTAGCTCGACCCATTGGAACGCAAAAACCACTCTGGCAGCAGCGCATTCGGGTAATGACTCCAGCCCTGCGGGAGCGGCTAAAGCGTGAGCAAGGTCAGGGCTCAACTGCGGGAATCATCCCTCCCACCCTGGTGCAGCGGACCACATCTAGCCCCATGATTCCGGGCTTTGACTGGTCGGTATTAGCCGATCAAATTAAAACGATGCGGGCCTTCATGTTGACTGGCTCAGCCGTAGCGGCATTTGTATTTGGCTGCATGATCGAAGTGGTGATGTCTGGCAAAACGGAGCCCGCTTTACCGTTTCAGACCCGCGTAGAGACGGATGGCAGTGATCGCTTGTTGCCGGCGAGTCGTGAGACCCAGCCCAAAGGGCACGAACCGCAGCTCCCGACCTTCGCGCCAGCATCACAGACGGTTTTGGCGGATCACGCTGCTCCTGAGGAAGCTAGCAATCATGCCACCACAGTCGCTACGTCAGTGGCTTATAAAGTCGAACCGGAGCGCGAGCGCCCCAATGTCGTCAACGCTGCTCTAGAACCCGTTGGGGTACTGAAGCATGACCGATTAGAGTTACCCCAAGATCCCACTATTACGCTGCTCTTTGGCGGCGATGTCGATTTAGACGGCCTCCCCTACGAACAATTGGAATACGAGGGACAACTCTTGGCTGGTCTGCCGGACTATCGCAAGGCCGATATTGCGATGGTGAATCTGCAAGATCCGCTCGCGATATCAGCGACTTCTCTGGAAGAAGATTGGCTAGAGCGACAGCGCCCAGACGCCATCAACCTGTTGAAAGAAGGCGGGGTCGATTTAGTCAATCTCACCGGGAAACAAGCGTTGGCCTATGGGGAGCAGGGACTCGCGGAAACCCTCGACACCCTCGATCGCAACGGCGTCTTTCGGGTCGGTGCTGGCCGCGGTCAGCGCGAAGCTCGTCGTCCTGAGATTGTCGATGTCAAAGGACAGCGCATTGCTTATCTCAGCTACGATCGCGACTTTAGCCTGGCGGCTGATGACGCCCTTAGCGGGGTGAATGCCGTCACGATGAAAGACATCGTGGCCGATATTCAGGCCATTCGCGACGAAGTGGATTGGCTAGTGGTGAACTATCGTTGGTCGACCGAACCACCTGCAACTCCCGCCGAGTCGCAAACCAATCTGGCCAAGCTGGCGATCGACCAAGGGGCTGATTTAGTTGTCGGGCAACACCCCGATCAACTCCAAGGCGCAGAACTTTATAAAGGTCGACCTATTGCTTACTCCCTCGGCGATTTCGTCCACACCGCAGCGACGGATAACCCCACCGGTGAGACCGCTGTTTTGCAAGTAGCCATTCGCGCTGGACAGATGAAGGTCGATCTCATTCCTGTCAAGGTAGAAAATGGTCAACCGCAACAAGCGAGCGGTGCAGAAGGAGATCGCATTTTGCAGAAAATTTATGACGCTTCCCAAGAGTTTCGGGAGCCGTTGCCTGCCTCGGTGGTACTGGATGTGCGGCCCACTGGTGCCACCGACGGCGCAACCCCAACTGATGGCGACGGCTTTACTGTAGACGAGCCCCTGCAATCCGCGCCTGCGACCGTGGAGGCCGAGCAGCCA
>CAZFWL010000003.1:0-20543 GCA_964522775.1 uncultured Halomicronema sp. | reverse complement strand
CAGCGAACAGCTTCTCTTTTTTCCGACGCTTGAGCATCTCAAACAAGCCTTTCCTGAGGCCGAAATTTCGGTTGTGGTTGAGCCGACAGCAGCTGCGGCTTATCGTGTTTCCAAGGTAGTAAAGTCTACAATTCCTTATCCATTTGGCAAAAATAACAGTCCGGCTGACTGGGCCAATTTGTTAGGGGTGGTGCGCGATCGCGAGTACGAGGTCGTGCTCACAGCAACGCAAGACTGGGCCACAGCCCTATTACTCTGGCTGAGCGGCATTCCTACTCGGGTGGGCTATCAAGGGTCGGCTAACAATTTGTTTTTAACGGCAACGGTGCCCGATAAGTCACAGCAGTATGCAGCCTTTCGCTATCACGACTTGCTAGCCCCTCTAGAGCTGTTTGGCCCTTGTCCAGAGATTGCGATCAACGTCCCGCAAGGGGATATTGGCTGGGTACAGGGACAGTTACAAATGCAAGAGATTGGCGATCAGGGGTATGTATTGATGTATCCCGGTCCCGCTGATGGTCAAGCCGATGATACTTATCCCGCTGAGGATTGGACGGCAATTGCCCAAGATTTTCAGCGTCGCCAACCAGGGCTGCCGCTGGTGTTATTGCAGCAGCCAGAAACTGCTGGTGCCGTCAAAGCGATCGCTCAAAGCGTCCCCAGTGTCAAAATCATTCGTCCTGATAACTTAGGGCAAATTGCGGCGTTGGTGGCCGGTGCGAATTTGCTGTTAACCACCGACAGCTATGTATCCGAGTTAGGCGTGGCGCTCAGCGTCTTCACGCTGGCACTCTTTGGCAATAACGCTCCCTCTGATCGCCTGCCTCCGGTGGATGATACTGAACAGCGATTTTTGGGGATTACTTCCAGCACTGACCAGGTTGCCGATATTGCCGTCGATACAGTTTTGAGTAAGGTTTGGGGCGAAGAGTAACCTCTGACTACTGACGGAGCGATTTAGTCAAACCATTGAACTTGCCGTAATAAATCCTGTACTGAGAGGGCAGCATTATGGAGAAAATCAAAGGCCAAGCCGGAAAGGTCGGCGAACTCATCTTTGCCGCCGATACGGGTGCCACCTATAAAAAGACAGTTACCTTGACGTGGTCGATTCTGCGTGAAACAGGGATTCTACTGTGGTTAATTATTTGCCTCGTTTTCGTTGGGGCTGAATGGTTTTGGCAAAAGTCCATTCTACTCGGACTGTCTGCCCGAGGCTGGTATGAAGGACTACAAGCCCCTAGTGAGGCGGAACCTAAATCTGCCACTGAGATTGGCCAATCGGCTTTGTCGGCAGTGGGTACCGGTGCTGAGACACTAATCTATCAAGCGAAGAAACAACTGGGTATTGAGGCTGAGCCACCGGCTCCTAAACCGCAAAAAACTCAGGTCAAAGCGCCATCAGTTCCAACTCCGGAACCGCCTACGACGACTAGTGCGGCGGCGGCTTCCAGTCCTGCCACACCGACACAACCGACATCCTCTACGACCAGCTCAAGTTCTGATGCTGACGATGACGATGTCTAGGGAGACGGTTGAGTCGTAACGACTAAGTACCCCAAATTACTGAGGCCCCATATCCCCTTAACCGCAAGGGAATATGGGTGTTTAAGGGGGCATAAAGATTAGCGCGTTCCTGAGTTTTGGGACGCAATAATAAGCCCAGCACTGATGGGGGCTTAAGCATGTGGCGACGATTCCAACAACGGCAGTCCGCGCCAAGAGTTAACCAAGCAAGGATCGCTAAGGGGTGGATCGCCGGAGCGATCGCGACTCCCGTTTTGGTTGGATTGATGTGGGGGCTATGGTTCCTCCCAAACCGCGAACTACAAGCTTCTCAAGCTCACCCCTCTCACAGCGAAACCGCGACCTCAACGCATCAGCATCCTGAAACTTCACCCAATGGAACGAGAGCGATCGCCGCAGTGGTCGTCGGGCTCTTTCTGTTCCATAAGTTTTGCCTCGCCGATCGCAAAACTGAGCCGATTGGACTAAGTGGGGCTGATTTCAGCAGTCTTGACCTGAGCGCAGCTGACTTTAGTGGCGCTAACCTAAGCGGGGCTAATTTCAGTCGCGCTTTACTCTACGGAGCCAACCTGAGCGGGGCAGACCTCAACGGGGCCAACCTCAATGATGCTGAGCTGTGTGGGGCCAACCTGAGCAGGGTCAACCTCAACGGGGCCGATTTAGTTAATGCCAATTTGAGTGGGACTAACCTTAACGACGCGTCCTTAAGATATGCCAACCTCAGCGGGGGCAATTTCAGATATGCCAATCTCAGTGGCGCTGACTTTCGCCATGCCAACCTGAGCGAAGCCGACCTCAACTGCACTCTGCTCAGTCGAGCTAATTTCAGCGATGCCAACCTGAGCCGAGCTTTGTTATTTTTCACAAATTTGCGAGAAGTCCTGAACCTGGAGCTGCCGCAATTAGAGGCTGATCCTTCACCTTTTTTATGTCATGTAGCGCTGCCAACTTACGGCCAGCAGACAGAGTTAGATGCTAATCGAGCCTGCGATCGCATTCCCCAACTGTTGAGTGCTCGCTACCGAATTTCAGTTGAGGAAGCGCAATGGATTGTGAATGAAGCCCGTCAACATCCCTGGGACTGATGAAGCCGTCAGCAGCATCCAAAAGCAATTGCCCTGTCAGTCGGTGAACTTTTGTAACACAATGGTGATAGCACAATTGTGATTTCTCAGAACTATGACGGTTACCCAAGACGCGGCCAAGCCTATTCAGATTGCTGACTCTCTTCCGGCTGGGGGGCCAGATGCTGAACACTTCGACTGGGCCGAAGCCTGGTATCCCGTCCACTACATTGAAGATTTAGACAAAGCTCGACCGGCTCGTTTCACGCTATTAGAGCAAGACTTGGTCATCTGGTGGGATCCTCAGGCCAATACTTGGCGGGTCTTTGTCGATCAGTGTCCTCATCGCTTGGCCCCTTTATCCGAAGGGCGAGTCAATGAAGCCGGATTACTGGAATGTCCTTATCACGGCTGGGCATTTGCGGGCAGTGGTGATTGCGAACAGATTCCTCAAGCAGCATCCGAGTCAGAGGCTCAACATTCTCAGCGAGCTTGTGTTGCTTCCCTGCCGACGAAAACCCATCAGGGGCTGTTATTTGTTTACCCTGGCAAAGCTGAAAACGCCGATAAAGTCACTATTCCAAGCATTACTCCCCTCGAAGAAGAACCCGATGGTTGGGTGCTCTTGAATACCTTTCGTGACTTACCTTACGACGCTCTGACCCTGCTGGAAAATGTGTTGGATGCCAGCCACATTCCCTACACTCACCATAAAACTGTGGGGAAGCGGGAGAATGCGGCTCCCATGCAGATGGAGGTGTTGACATCAGGTAAACAGGGCTTCACAGGCATTTGGCCCGAAGGTCCACGCAAAGGCAAATTAGGGACTCAACACACCACATTTGTCGCCCCTTCGCTGATGTATCACGATCTGACTTCAAAGCAGTTTGGACGCACGCTGACGGTCGTCTATGCCGTCCCTACTCGCAAAGGGGAGTGCCGTTTGTTTGCTCGATTTCCTTTCAAGTTTTCGTCCAAATTACCAAGCTTCTTCATCAAGCTAACGCCACGCTGGTATAGCCACATTGGTAATAACCGCGTTCTCGAAGATGATCAAATCTTTTTGCACATACAGGAACGGCTGCTGGAAAAAGCTGCCGATCGACCGTATGCTCAAGCCTGTTATTTGCCGACTCAAGCCGATCTCTATGTCATGGCATTTCGTAAGTGGATCAGCGACTTCAACGCTGATCCTTTTCCAGGGCAATCGCTTCCCGCTGAGTGGTCAAAGCCAGCCCTGCTCGATCGCTACCATTCTCATACGCAACACTGCAGTAGCTGCCGCACGGCCTTAGCCAATATCAAGAAACTACGCCAAGGAGCACTTATCACCAGCGCTTCAATCTGGTCTGTGATCCCGTTACTCATCGCTCTGCAAGGGACGTTGCCTCTCACGCTAGGAGCATTACTGACAGGACTACCGATTGCGATCGGAGGACTCTGGCTATGGTTGGGCAATTTAGAACGCAAGTTTTATAAAGGCGATGGCGTACCACCGCGAAATTTGCCGGACAAAGCATAAATGCAAGCTACTCAATCAAACTCCGATTAGCTACTACCCTTCGTTTTAGGATCATGACGCGCTAGAACATGGCTTCAAAGCCCCTACTTTAGGCATTTGGGATTATGATTCGTGCAGCCCAGCCTGGATCGGCCTTTGGGAAGCGCATGAAACATTTGTCTCTCAGGGCAACTATTGCTGTCACTGCGACTGCCCCCAACAGTGAAGCAATCTGCTAAGGTTGAACTCAAACTTTGATTCTTTAGAAACTCCTAATCATTGCATGCTAGACCCTGTCAGATTAAACACGCGTCAGCAGCAAGTGCTCTGGGCCACTGTGCGTCAGTATGTCTCTACGGCAGAGCCGGTTGGTTCTAAAGTTCTGGTTCAAGAATACGGTCTGCAAGTGAGCCCAGCGACGGTTCGACAGGCCATGAGCATGTTGGAAAAAGCTGGACTCCTATTTCAGCCGCATATTTCGGCCGGTCGCATCCCGTCAGATTATGGTTATCGACTATATGTAGATAACCTGATTCATCCAGCTGAGGGGGTAGCCCAAACTATCGATACTCAACTTTCAGCTACTCTAAAGTGGGACGGCTGGAGTCTGGAAGCTTTGCTAAAGGGCGCAGCACAAATTCTGTCGGCGGTGAGCGGTTATTTAACCCTGATCACCGTGCCCAAAAAGCAGGACGCGAAAATCCGACATGTCCATTTGGTGCTGCTAGGGCCAACACAACTACTGATGTCCGTTGTGCTGGATTCACTCGAAACGCAATCGATGGTGATTCAACTTCCTGGTCATCAGGTCGACACCTCTGCCCAGATGGATGCTTTAGAGCGTGAATCGAAGATTCTTTCCAATTTTCTGACGACGCACTTGGTGGGCTGCTCGCTGGGGAAGATTGCCGAGCTTGACTGGGGGAAACTGAATCGAGAGTTTCAGCGGTATAGCGACACATTGACCGAAGCGATGTCCCTACTCGCCAAGCGTAATCAAAATGCGATAGGGAGTACTCAGTTTGTCATGAGTGGGCTGGGTGAAGTGCTGCGGCAACCGGAATTTTCAGAAGCCCAACAAGTGCAAGCGATTGTTCAACTGTTGGAAGAGGAGCAAGCTCAGCTCTGGCCCTTAGTATTTGAAACCGATGCGGAGGATAATTCGGGTCGTCGAGTTCGCGTCCTGATCGGATCAGAAAACCCGCTCGAACCGATGCAGGGCTGCGCTCTAGTATCGTCAACCTACTGTCAGGATGCCTTACCGATTGGCAGCGTCAGCATTTTGGGGCCAACTCGGATGATGTACGAAAATGCGATCGCGGCGGTTGAAGCAGCCGCCAGTTACCTAACCGACGCTTTCGATACGGGTCTGTAAACAAATCAAAAACCTGAGCGATCTGGCCAATACGGTATGTGCTTGTCTTGATATAGCAATCCGTGGAGGAGTCAGGTTGGTAAAAGTAGAGTCAACTTTGGCGTTCTACTGATGCCTGCCCCTTATAGTCTCGACTTCCGTCAGAAAGTGATTGCCGCCCTTGAAGCGGGCCACTCCAAAGCCTCAATCAGGCGACTGATGGACGTGGGCACGACGACCTTGACCGAGTGGCACAATCGCTATCGAGCCACCGGAGAAATTGCGGCTAAGCAAGGTTGCCAGCAAGGGCAAAGTCGTAAAATTGCCGATTGGGATGCCTTTCGCGCTTTTGCTGAGCAGCACAGTGATAAAACGCAGTGGGAAATGGCTCAGTTGTGGCTGGACGAGATCAGTGAAGACACGATTGGGCGGGCGCTCAAACGGATTGGGTTTACGCGTAAAAAAGCGATGCGACCCCGCGTCGGTCTCTGGCGCTAGGGAACGCGCACCAAGACAAAGCACTACCGCTACGCCGAAAGCATCTCCGAGCAACGCCAGGAATATCAGCATGAACTAACCCAATACCGGGCAGCGCAGCGAGTCTATCTGGACGAAGCGGGCATTGATGATACTGCAGATTATGGCTACGGCTGGTGTCCGAAGGGGAAACGATTTGCCGCTGAGCGGTGGGGTTCACTGACACAACGCGTCAGTTTCATCGCGGCTTGGCATCCGCACCAACTCATCACGCGGTGACCGATGAAGGATACTGCAATCGCCAAGTGTTTGAAATTTGGCTAGCAGAGCAGCTCTCTCCTAATACCAGTTCTCCAAAATTGCGCTACAGATCGGTTCGAAGCGCTGTGGGGGCCAGGGAGCATGGGAGACAGGAAGTGTAGCCTAGTGCCCGAGAATCGGTATAACAGCGTGTTCCTTTGTGACCACGCCTCATTCCACAAAGGTGGGCGGATTGAAACCTTGATTCAACAAGCCGGTTGTCACCGGTTATATCTTCCACCTTACTCCCCTGATCTGAACCCAATTAAGCATCAATGGTTTGTACTGAAGAACCGTATGCGAAAGCAGATTCAATCTGGGTAACCGTTTCGGCAGGTTGTTGACCAAGCCTTCATTAGCTGACCGGATCTATCCACGGATCGCGATCAGACCGGCAGCAACTCTCCGCACCAAAGATATAACCGCACTGTCCATTGGCGATCGGGAAATCAACTTGCAAGTAGCTTGCTTAGAACGGCGAGACGCCAAATAAGCTGGTGAACCCGAGCACGCCGATCACGACTCCGTAGCAGCAGGCATAAAGCTGAGGAGCACTATTGGGCTTCAAAGTTCGCTTGAGCACAGAGGCGAGCAGCGTCGACAGCAACAGCTCAATGAGGGGAATACCGCCGTGGTTCCAACCGCTGCCAAGTACCAACACCATCATGGTGCAGAGACTATAAACGATGAACAAATTGACGTTGCGATTACGGCGAGTTGCCTCAAAAACGGCCGTGTAGGCGTTGAGAAAAATCATGACGACCAATGGCAAAAAACAGGCCCCCAAGCTCCTCAGACCATATTGAAAGCTGGCGTCAAATGCATTACTGATCAAAAAGAACAAAGACAGGAGGAAATACGCAACTGCAATCAGAACAATCAGCGGATTAATGATATCAACAAGGCGAGACTTGGATTTTCGGGTCTGCATGTTCTGATGAGTCTAAAGAACGAGAAATCGTCTCTGAGCTTCTGAAGCAATTAAATGACTCAAAAGTGAAATAATGCCTAATTTTATGGCACAAGCGTTGCAATCAATATCTTTCCAGAGAGGTAGAAAAAGACCGAACGGCCTAACCAGAATCTGTCTGGCGAAGCATATTCATTAACCTCAAATTAGGTCTGTAATAAAAGTAATAACGAGCCACTGCCATCGACCGTGAAGACCTCTGATCAACAACTTGCCCGTCAGTCGGGACTCCGATACATGTCGGATCAACAACCGGGGTTTACTCGTCAGAAGTGCGGCCGGGGCTTCAGCTTCTTTGATACGGATGGGCAACGAATCCGCGATCGCCAACTCCGCGATCGCCTCAAGCAACTAGCTATTCCTCCGGCCTGGCAAGACGTGTGGATTTGCCCTGACGAACGCGGGCATTTGCAGGCTACGGGCCGCGATACCAAGGGTCGCAAACAATATCGCTATCATCCCGAGTGGCACCAGATTCGCAGCCAGGTGAAATTCGATCGCCTCATCCCCTTTGGGCAGGCCTTGAGCACCATTCGACAGCAGACCCAAGAGCACTTGGCACTCCAGGGATTGCCCCGGGAAAAAGTCTTGGCTCTGGTGGTGCAACTACTCGAGGAGACGCTGATTCGAGTGGGCAATACGGCCTACGCCAAAGCCAATCAGTCCTATGGCTTGACGACTCTGCGTACACGCCACATTATCGTTGAAGGGGCTCAGGTAGAGTTTGAGTTCGTGGGCAAGAGCGGCATTGAGCACCACATTGAGTTAGCTGACAAGCGCTTAGCAAAGGTGATACAGCGTTGCTCTGAGCTGCCGGGATACCGGGTTTTCCAGTATTTGGATGACCACGGTCAGCGGCAGTCTGTGGACTCGGCTGATGTGAATGCCTATCTGCAAACGATTGCCGGCGACGACTTTACCGCCAAGGATTTTCGCACCTGGGCGGGCACGGTTTTAACGGCTCAGGTCCTGAGGGAACAGCCCGCCGAGTCACGGCGACCCCCAGTCAGCAACAAATCACAGCAGCGATCAAAACCGTGGCGCAACAGTTGGGTAACCGCCCAGCGACGTGCCGTAAATAGTATGTCCATCCGCAGGTGCCAGACACTTATCTAGCAGGGCAACTGCTCTCTGTGATCCAATCGGCCTGCCGTTCAGTCCAACATCTAGATCGTAATGAGGGTGCTGTTTTAGAGCTATTAGCAACCTAATCCTTGCGATGGAGAGTAGAAAGAAATATTTCTTCCAGTAGAGGCGCTGTTCTTGCGATCGCCCTACTATTTGCTCATACACAAAGCTGTGTTGAAAAGTAAGTTTTAGGTGACCGTATGGTGTCTATTTTATTATCAGGATTAGTAACGGCCTTGAGCCTTTTGGTGGTCGATCTAATTGTTCCCGGTGTGCAATTGGACACCGTTACCGCAGCAGCGATCGCCGCTGCTTCAATTGGCGTCGTCAATGCTTTTGTAAAGCCGGTTCTCAGCACGGTATCAGCGCCAATCAATCTATTATCCTTTGGTGTATTTTCGTATATCGTTAACGGCCTGTGCTTCTGGCTTGCTTCGTTAGCCGTTCCTGGCTTTCAAGTTAGTGGCATCCTCGGCTTTTTACTAGGGCCGGTGGTATTGTCCTTTGTTGGTACTTTCCTCGGCAAATACTTGGGCGATAAGTATCCTCAGCTGATGGAGGGCAATTCTGCAAGTCGTCAAACGTTGCCAGAGACCTCTGACTTGTCAACGACCGAAGGCTAATTGCCAAGTCAATATTTCTCCGATATTTCTGCGAGTGATACCAATCACTCGCAGCTTTTTAATGACACATTTTCAAATTTCTTTAGCCAGAAAATATGGTTGATATCATTGAGCATCTGCGGGCTGAGCCAATCGTCACCTTTGCGTTACTACTGGCGATTATTTTGCCCGTACCTATTCTGTTTGAAAAGCTGCGCTTACCTGGATTAGTCGGTTTATTAGCCGCTGGTATTCTCTTTGGGCCTCATGGCTTATCCCTGCTGGATCCGGCAGATCCCATCATGGAACTGCTGTCAGATATTGGCCTGCTGTACCTCATGTTTGTGGCCGGTCTCGACATCGATATGGAGCAATTTCAGAAAATGAAATTTCGCGCCGCTGGATTCGGCAGCTTGACCTTTTTCATTCCCCTGGCGGTTGGCATCGGTATCGCTACCCTCATGGGGTTTCCCTTTGTCGGCGCGACGCTGATTGGCTCGTTGATTGCGTCCCATAGTTTGCTGGCTTATCCGGTGGTCAGTCAGGCGGGGGCGACTCGTAATGGAGCGGTGGTCACCACGCTAGGGGCAACGATTTTCACCGACATTGGTGCGCTGATTGTGCTGGCAATTTGCATCAGCCTGGGGGAGGGCAATTTCAGCCCCATCAATATTGCTGGTTTGCTGATTGGCTTGTTGATTTATGCGATCGCCATTCTCTACGGCTTTGATCAACTGGGTCGCCTATTCTTTAAATTTTCGGATGACAACCAGGGCAATCAGTTTTTATTTGCGTTACTCGTTATTTTTGTGGCAGCGATCGGGGCTGAAGTGATCGGCGTTGAAAAAATTGTCGGGGCGTTTTTGGCGGGCTTAGCCGTTAATGAAGTGGTGGGTAACAGCCCTGTCAAAGAGAAGATTGTCTTTGTGGGGACTGTCCTGTTTATTCCCATCTTTTTTGTTGATATCGGCCTTCTAATTGATGTTGCCGCATTTATCACCAGTCCTCAATCCATCATTTTTGCCATCCTGTTGATTGGTGGCTTACTGGTCGGTAAGTTTTTGGCGGCGTGGCTTGCCCAACGGCTGTATGGCTTTGATCGGGCCGAACTCTTTACGGTGTGGGGCATGACCCTGCCTCAGGTGGCGACTACCCTCGCCGCAGCCCTGGTTGGTAATCGGGCTGGACTGATTTCTGAACCGGTGCTCAACAGCGTTGTGGTGATGATGTTGGTCACCGCGATCGCTGGACCGCTTATTGTCAAACGAGCCGTCCGCAATTTACCGCTCCCCGACGACGATTTGGGCGCAATGGAAACGATGCCTTCGATCTTTGCGGATCGGGCCGCGGACTTTTCTGTACTGGTTCCCATCAGTAATCCACAAACCGAGTATTCGCTGATTGAACTGGCAGCCACCATTGCCAGCGCGAAGGACGGCTCAGTGAAGCCCCTGGCGATTGCCCCGGCTCCAGCGCGCATGGATTCACCCCGGATGGAGCGCTTGATCTCTGAGCGCGAAGGACTGCTGCAGGCGGCCATGGATTTCGGCGAAAAATTAGCGATTCCGACGCATCCCTTGCTCCGCATCGAGTCTAATGTCGCTACGGGCATTAGCCGCACTGCTCGCGAACAAAAAGCGAGCCTGGTGGTGATGGGACTCAGCGATCGCTCGTTTAACCTCAAGGTGCAACTGTTTGGTGATTTGATCGAAAAAGTGTTGTGGGCCTCTCATTGTCCGGTGGCGATTGTTCGAATGGTGGGCTCGCCGCAAAACATTCAGTCCATCCTGATTCCC
The DNA here is from genome assembly GCA_964522775.1 of uncultured Halomicronema sp. Lineage (GTDB taxonomy): Bacteria > Cyanobacteriota > Cyanobacteriia > Phormidesmidales > Phormidesmidaceae > Halomicronema. The sequence continues at coordinate 9,824 of CAZFWL010000003.1, read as the reverse complement.
ATCAAAGACTTTTCGGCTAGCGAGGCTCACAAAGTGGAGCTGAGTATCGCGATCGCCCACGCGAATGAAGCCACCATTACCCTGCTCCACGTTTTGCCGGTACGACCTTCGACCAACCGCATTCGATGGATGTCTGAAAAACTGATGCGGCTGGCGGGAGATGCCGCTGAAACGGTCAAAATCGTTCCGAGTGTCATTCATCACAACGATGCCGCGAAGGCTATCCTCACCGAGGCGCTGCACTATGACCTCGTAGTTACTCGCACCCGTCGTCGTCGCACTAGCAGTGGCGGCTTAGAAATTGGTGACATTCCCTCGCGCTTGGTGCAGCAACTCAAGTGCTCACTCATTTTGTTTGGCGAGCCCCAGCGATAAACAGCCCTGGGCGCACAGCGTCATGCTACGGGCTGGGAACGGCGACGGTCAGAGATCGCTCCAGACAATGGTGTTTTACTGTGCGGTTTATTCGTTAGCGAGTTTTGGCTGTTTGGATCGCTCAGTGGCTGTATCACGAAGTAACCTTCGGAGGAGCGAGAGTCTTTGAACCCAGGGATGGCGCTGCTAGGGTGTCGCTCAACACCTGACCATCACGGAAGACGATCACGCGATCGCACTGTTGCGCGACGGCATCATCATGGGTGACCATCACCAGCGTCATGCCGTCGCGATTGAGGCTGGCAAAAATATCCATAATGCTCTGACTGGTTTGAGAGTCGAGGGCCCCGGTGGGTTCGTCCGCCAGCAAGAGTTTGGGGCGATTGACAATGGCGCGGGCGATCGCCACTCGCTGCTGCTGTCCGCCCGACAGTTGATTCGGTCGATTGTGCAACCGATTGCCTAAGCCGACTTTTTGCAGAGCTTTAGTGGCCCGCGATCGCCGCTGCGGTTTGGGCACGTTGGCATACACCATGGGCAGCATGACGTTTTCGACTGCGGTGAGCTGCGGCAGCAGGTGAAACTGCTGAAACACAAAACCAATTTTGCGATTGCGAATGTCGGCCAGCGCATCGGCCTCCAAGGTATTCACCGGCACGCCGTCTAGTTGATAACTCCCCTGAGTCGGTCGATCTAAGCAGCCGATTAGATTCATCGCCGTCGATTTTCCCGAACCCGACGCGCCGACAATGGCGCAATACTCGCCGGTATGGATGCTCAGGTTGACATCTCTCAGCGCGTGCACTTCTAGGTCGCCAACTCCATAGACTTTGTTGATTGCCTGTAACTGAATCAGGGCCATTGAACTAGCTCCTTAACGCCACAATCGGGTCGAGTTGGGCGGCGCGGCGGGCAGGCAATAGGCCAAAAATCAGGCCCGTACTGCCTGAAACCGTAAACGAAATAGCGATCGCCGACAGACTAACGCCCGCGCTCAAGGGGGTCGCCAACGTCAGAATCAAGATGCTGGTAATGCCGAGTCCTGTGCCAATGGCTCCGCCAATTACGGCCAGAATGATCGCCTCAATGGTGAACTGTGCCGAAATATCGCTGCCTCGCGCCCCGATCGCTTTACGCAGGCCAATCTCTCGCGTGCGCTCAGTGACCGACACCAGCATGATGTTCATGATGCCGATACCACCCACCAGCAACGAAATGCCTGCAGTGAACCCCAGCACCAGCACCAAAATATCGGTAATGCTGGCAGCTGTGTCCAGCAATTCCTGCTGGCTCTGTACGGTAAAGTCATCCTCCTTATGCAACAGGCCATGCCGCTGCCGCAGCAGATTCGTGATTTGATAAATGGCGGCGCTAGCGCTGGTCGCATCCCGGGCTGACACGGCAATGGTTTGCACAGTCGGGCTCGGTTTGCCAGCTTCTTGTCCGGTAATCTGATCCACCATCACCTCAATCGGAATGTAGACCGTTTCATCCTGGTTTTGCCCAAAGGACGACCCCCGAGGGGTGACGACGCCCACCACCGTAAATCGGATGTTGCCGATACGAATGCCCTGATTGAGCGGGTCTTGAGTCCCGAATAACGTTTGGGCCACCTCGCTGCCCAAAACCGCTACCCGCAAATCACTCTGAGTATCCACCGGATTGAGAAACCGACCTTGTGCCAAGTCAATCTGACGAACGGGAACATATTCCGGCGTGGTGCCAATGACGTTCGCCTGGGTTTCGGCAGCGCCCCGAGTCACCCGCAGGCGCTGATTTTTTTCAGGCGAGACGTCTCCAACTGCGAGCACTTCCGCCGCGATCGCCTCGGCATCAGCCAGTGTCAAGGTATCGGCTCGACTCACGCCTGCCGTGGGGCCGCGTTGGGCATCGCCGGGCGTGACGAACAACACATTCGTGCCTAGCGATTCAAACTGGCGGGTCACGTAATTTTGGGCGGCCTGTCCAGCCGCCACCATCGCAATCACCGACGCATTGCCGATGATAATGCCCAGCATCGTTAAACCACTCCGGAGCTTATTAGCGCCTAAGGTTTTGACGGCCATGCTGGTGTTTTCGAGCAGGTTGTAGGCCATAGTTCTGAGCGATGTAGATCCAGCGGATGCGAAATTTAGAATGCAGATTTCGGATTTCGGTCAGCTTCGCGTCTTATTGGCTGCCTTCGTTGCCAATGGCTTATGACGGACAAACCGTTGATTGATTGAGCGATCTGGAAGGATCCTCTGCTGTCGCCGCCCCCTTAAAAAAGGGGCTCACCATCTTTGGGTTCTGGCTTCCCCACTTTTTTAGGGGGGTTGGGGGATCTAAACCCAGTAGGGCGAACACTGCCCACTGGCATAAAATCAAGCCCAGCCCCCTACTCTGTTAGGTTTTGCGGGTGCTACTACCCAGCCAAAAAAGCTTTTAAGGGGGGAACGCGGCGGGGCGGCGACCCTGTTGGGGCAAATCGAGGAACACGCGATCGCTCATCTCTAATCCAGTCAAAACATGAGTTTTGCCGTCTTGGGTTAGCCCCACTGTGACTGGCTGAAACGTGGGTTCACCTGTGTCATCAACGACATGGACGCCAAGCTGACCAAACTCAGTGGCGATCGCCACCGTCGGCACCATTAAGGCATCCGCCAGAGTTTCTCCAATAAAAGTGGCATCCACCGTCATTCCCGATTTGAGCTGATCAAGACCCGTAATTGGGGTCACAACCACCTGAAACAAGGTCACGTTATTTTCCAGAATGGCCTCAGGAGAAATGCGCCCGACTCGCCCCATAAAGACCTGCTGGGGAAAAGCATCCGCCACAATTTCTACGGACTGTCCCACCTCAACCTGGGCAATATTGGCCTCAGACACATCGATCTCGATTTCTAGCCCTGCCGCGATCGCCAAAATCGAGCTGGATGTCGCCGAAGCGGTTGCCGAAGCGGATGTGGTTGGCGTCACAATCGCCCCGACTGTGGCGTAGGTTTGAGTGATGATGCCATCAAAGGGAGCGCGAATAGTCGCTTCATTAATTTGCGTTTGAACGGCGGCAACCTGCGCTTTGGCAGAAGCCACCGCAGCGGCCGTTGCGGCAACGTCTTCCGAACGTGAGCCGCTCGCAACTTCTTCGAGCTGCGCTTGCGCCTGCTCAAAGTTCGCTTCTGCCGTATTGGCTTCGTTCACATATTGGTCGAGCTCACTTTGAGCAATGGCTCCCCGATCGGCCAGTTCGCGATAGCGGGCTAGCTGTGTCGAGGTCAAGACCACCTGAGATTCCGCTGACGTGACCTCGGCCTCGGCCCGCCGAATGTCTTCACTCCGGTTGCCCGCTACGACTCGGGCATACTCGGCCTCGGCTTGAGCCAGCAGGGCTTCGGTGCGTGCCAGCTCGTCGGTTAAGGTGCCTACTTCCATCTGGGCTAGGGTGTCACCTGCCTGCACCGGGTCGCCCTGCTCGCCATACAGCACGGCCAGTCGACCGGTGGTTTTGGGGCTGAGGTTGACGGTGTCTTGAGCCACGACACTGCCGGTTCCCTCAACTCTGACGGTCAAATCAGTTACTTCAACTGGTTGAGTCAGCGTCGCTAAAGTAGCCTCCTGATTTTCACTGGCCTGTCGCAGTCGCCGCGATCGATTTACAACGCCTAACAACAGCAGGATGCTGAGCAGGGCGATCGCCCACAGCCACCAGCGGCGCCGCTTGGCTCGCCCGAACTTAGGGGGGGAAGCATTCGTCTCCTCGCTCTCGTGAGAAGACGTTACAGGGGAATGTGTTTCCATGAGCTTTGCACTAAGGGGCCATTATCATTGGGCCGTCATCCCTTTCGCTGACGTCAGATCAGTCCCTAGCCGATTTGCGAGATGGACGCGCTTGTGTTGATACCGCCAGGCTTTTGGATTGCATTGACGTCGCGTCCTAAGCGATCGCATAGCGTTCCAAACGCTGCTCGCCTAAGGGATAAATCGGGATTAGCTGCCCGTTAATTGGTAAGGGGGGTGTGGAAAATTTTTAGGAAGCGCCTCTCAATTCACCACTGTCGGAACTGAGAGACGCAGTTGGAGTGTGTGAACTTTATGGGAACTGAGAATGAGTCACTGCGACTCCCTACAAGCCTGGCAAACCCAGATCTTGCAGTTGCTCTAATTGGTCTGCCGACAAAATTTCCTGTAGCTCTGTTGTCATGCTCCCTCCCAAAATCTCCAGTTGGCTGACCTGATCGGCACTCAGATCAAGTTCGGCAGCGAGATCAGGGCGCCCCCCCTCAGTCGGTTGCTCCTGGCGGCTTGCCTGCAGATCTTGAAGTTGTTCTAACTGGTCTGAGGTCAAAATGTCTTCTAACTCAGATTGATAGCCCTGCATAACCCCACGCATTTGCTGCATCTGAGAGCGGCTCAGATTAAGCGATCGCAGAGCCTGGCGATTGACTCCAGCCGGTTGCCCCTGGGCCAGACGTGGAGTGCTGATTAACAATCCACCAACTGCCAAACCAATGAGCAGCAGTTTAGAGATTTTGGGAATGACATCTTTTCTAGGCATTCAATTTCTCCGAAAATGAATAATGAGAGAACGCAAACTCCCTGCTTTCAGGATCTGCTCTGGTGTTGAGCTGAACCCGTGGGATGGGCCTATCGTAGGGAGAGCCGGGTCGGTAGCGCCTGAAGCAAATCTCCCAAAAAAGCTAGAGCAAATGTCGCAGCTTAAATTAGGAGAATTGTCCTATTGCCCAACCACCTCAAACAGGACATTCGTCGCTATGTCTCTGTAGGAGGCAAGCAGTAAAGTCAAAACGTGTTCCCTAGATGGCGGCCACAGGCTGGCCTCACCCTCTTGGCAGGCGCAACTCCATCGCTTGTAGTCATGGCCAACTTGATAACATCGACTCGAGCAGAGTGCTGGTGCGGCCTCAAATGTCCCTTTCCCATCCAGGAAAGGGACGGAGGGTGAGATTCAGGATTTGGGCAACCGCTCTTTCGTGAGTTAACGGCGACCAGTATCACCTCATGTCGAGTTGTGGAGTTTCTCCGTGAAGTCAGATGTTCGGCGATCGCACGATCCGGTCAGGCAACTCCTCTATGTCGAGTGGATACTGTTGGGGATGGCGCTCTTATCCGCCTTGTCTTCGATATTTCTGTTCCAACAAGAGACGAACATTTGGTTGGAAATGACGCTGTTTGTCGGGCTGGCTGGCATGGGTCTCCATTTACCCACCCAGCGACTGGCCAAACTCGGTTATATCGCGATTGAGTTGCTCATTCTCGTGGTGCTGGCTTTCAACACCGAGTCCTATGTAGTGAAGCCATTGATGCCGCTCTTGGGAATGGTTGTGGTGATCCGCAGTTGCCAAATGCTCAATGGAAAATGGCGAGTACTGATGGCGGCCACGGTATTTTCCCTGCATGGGTTAGCCATCTTGGCCCGAGTAGACTTGCCGCCACGGGCGATGATGTCTCGAGGCTTGAACACATTGCCCGCCGACTGGCAGCTAACTGCCGCCAGAACCCATCTCATCATCTTTTACGGCTTGATCATGGCCTTTGTGGTGCTGCTGGTGAATGCCTTGCTGGCGGCTTACCGCAGTCAGCGAGAATTGGCCGTGGCCCATGAGCAACTGCGCGCCTATGCGGCCAAGGTTGAGAGTCAGGCTACCTTACAAGAACGCAATCGCATCGCTCGCGAAATCCACGACTCGTTAGGTCATTCCCTCACGGCCCAAACCGTTTTGCTGGAAAACGCCTTGCTGTTTTTACCGCCTGACGCTCATCAAGCCAAAGACTACTTGACCACCGCCACCGAGTCAGCCTACCAGGCACTTCGAGAAGTTTCTAAGTCCGTCTCCACCCTGCGAACTCATGCGCGGCACGAAGCGCCCCTGAGTCAGACGATTCCTGCCTTAGTGAAAGATCTGTGTCAACCGGCCCATATCGTGCCAGATTACCTGGTTGACCTGCCAGAGTCCCTCCCAGAGGAGCTCAATCTGGCTCTGTTTCGCATCGTTCAAGAAGCCTTGACCAACGCGGTCAAACACAGTCAAGCCGAGTTACTGCAAGTCAGGCTAGTGAGCAAATCTCATCGCCTGCATCTGCAAATGCGGGACAACGGCAAAGGGTTTGATCCGAGTAAAAACACGTCTGGCTTTGGCCTACGGGGCATGCGTGAACGAGCTGCCGCCCTTGGGGGCACCTGCCAAATTTGGAGCGCTCCGGGGGCTGGCTGCCGCATCAATGTGATCTTGCCCTTGCCGCAGTCTCTCGTTCATCCTGCCTAGGTCAGCGCCATGATTCGCATCTTGCTGGTCGATGACCAAACCATCATTCGTCAGGGACTCGCCAATCTGCTAGAGGCGCAGCCCGACTTGACCGTGGTCGGTGATGCCGAAAATGGGCAGCAGGCGGTGGAAAAGGTCGCTGCCCTTTACGACACGCCGAACCAGCCCGACGTCGTCTTGATGGATGTGCGGATGCCAGAAATTGATGGCGTTGCCGCAACTCGTCAAATTAGCGCCGATTTTCCCGGGGTCAAGATTTTGGTACTCACCACCTTTGACGATGATGATTATGTGCAGCAGGCCATGCGCTACGGAGCCAAGGGATATCTCCTCAAGCAAACGCCCATTGCTGAGTTGGCGGTCGCCATTCGAGCGGTACATCGAGGCTATACCCACATGGGGCCAGGACTGTTTGAGAAAACCTTCGCGACTCCCGAACCCGCGACTGCTTCTGAGGATTTGATGCCCCCACCGGCGCTAGCGGCGTTATCCCCCAGAGAACAGGAGGTCCTCAAGCTCATTAGCAATGGCCTCAGCAATCGCGAAATTGCCCAAGCGCTCTTCATTTCGGAACGCACCGTCCGCAATCACGTCACCAGCATTCTCAGTCAGTTGCAATTGCGCGATCGCACCCAAGCGGCTCTATTAGCTAGCACCTTTTGGTAAACAGGCTTCTCAAGCAACCGGAATGGGATGAATTGCGAAATGCGGCTGAACTGGCAGTCATAAATTGCTGCTCAGTCGTTGGAGACTGCCTTAGGCTTCGGGGACAACGACAGCCAGCGATCGCTCCAGGCAGTGAATTTCAATGGGGGTCTGCCCAGCTAATTCACCATCAACCAGCAAATTTTGAGGGGGCTCAGCCGAAATCTGCAGCGTCTTCGCCTGAAAGTGGTTGACCTGATCGTGGTGTGCTTCTCGTTTGAATAGCCCGGCCAAAAACAAATCCGCCGCGCTAATCAACGCCTGCCACTGACCTTCCGGTTTCAAGACTGTCGCGTCGAGTTGACCGTCGCTGACGTCAACCACCTCCGGTCCTTGAGCTAAAAACGTTGCCAGGGTGGCGGCGTTGGCCACCACAAGAGCCGAAGCCTCAAATTTGTGGACCGTTTCCCCTGTATCAACCGCAATGTCGAATCGTTTGAGGTCCTGCAACTGCTTGAGACCGTTGAACAGAATCGCCAGCTTGCCGTAGCGGTTTTTGCTGTCGCGATCGGTTTCTTGCATTAAGTCAGCCTCAAAGCCAATGCTAGCGAGCAAAAGCATGGTGCGATCGCCACAGCGTGCCGTATCCACCCGCTGAGTATGCCCTTTAACGATTAGTTCACAGGCCGCATCCAGCGCTTCGGGAATATCCAGCGAGGCGGCAAAGGCATTCACTGTGCCCCTGGGCAAAATGCCTAATGGAACGTCCGTGCCGATTAAGGCCGCCGCTACACCTGACACAGTGCCATCACCACCAGCGGCCACCACAATATCGGCTCCGTCTTGTAGGGCTTGTTGAGCTAACGTCTCACCACCGACTGCTTCTGACGTCAGGTGAATTACCAAATGACCCACGTCCACCAAATGACGTTCGATAGTCTGGCGATCTTGCTCGGCATTTCCCTGGCCCGAAATCGGGTTAAAGATGACGTGAATTTGGTGTTCTTTACTCACAGTGGCATCGTCCTAAACGCGATCGCGACTTCAAGCATATGGCTTCAGCGATGGTCATCAGCCTGGCAACGTGGCACTGGCCGAAAGATCAAACTTTTGACAGAGATTCAGGCTTGTGGGCCGCCTGTTTGCCCGTTTTCTCACTCTCGACCAAGTATTGCGGGGCCGCTTCTGATGCATCAACGGTGTGGCCTTTGATGCTGGTCCTTGAGGTCAGCTTTTTGACCACATGCCCCACCGTCTCGCCTTGAGCGGTATTCCAAGTCACGCGATCGCCAGACTGAAAGCTGTCCGAACGGCTTGACTGACTCGCCCCATTGGAAGTGCCCTCGTTGGAGCCATTGCCGTTGGTGGCAGATAAGGCATCTGGGGTGTGGCCAGTCACCTGCCCCGTATTGTCGTTTTTGACCAGATATCGTGGATCCGCTTCAGAGGCATCGACAGTTTAACCATTTACGGTTTCAGGCTCCGTTAAATACGCCTCTACCTTGCCGGTCGCCTGCCCCTGACCAGAATTCCAAACGACGTTTTGCCCCTTTCTAAATTTCTGTGCCATTCTCTATGATTCCGAATCTTTCAAATACCTTTTACACCCGAAAAATAATTTGAGCAAGTGCAAACATACGGATGTATTTAAATTACGGAGCTTTGTAAATAATCCTCATCACTCGGAAGAAATAAACCCTTGATTTCCTTCCACTATTGACAATTTCCTAAACTAATTTAAGAAAGGTGAGTTACAGCCGATAACATCACTTCCAAGTTATCTCCTAGGGTAGATTCCTCGTTTCGGAAAAGCCTGTACTGTGATGACATATCAGTATATAGAGGTACCAAATATGTCTATTGAAGATCGCGTTGACGCTACCCTTAAGAACGTCGAAGGTAAAGTTCAAGAAGCAGTAGGCGATTTCACGGGTGATCCGAAAGATCAGGCTGAGGGTAAAGCCAAGCAAGTAGAAGCTCGGGCCGAGCATTCTAAAGAAAATCTCAAGGATGAAATCGATCAAAAGCTTAGCTGACAAGTGCATTAATTGACTCAAGTGGTTGACTGGAATCAACACGTTAATTAATTTCAAGGCTAGGAGTTATCAGTCCTGATAACTCCTAGCCTATTTTGTGTTAAGCGTATTCTGGTCATGCGTTTGTTCCTAGTTCCTGCGCTAGAGAATTTGTGACTTCATGCTGCTTACTTTTTGTCGTAGCCATGAGAAAGCATGAGATGATGAAAAGCCTAAATTTGCTAAATGCAGGATGAATTCTTTTGGTCAGGTAGTACTTCTCGTATTTTCTATAGAGCGGAAAACTGTAAGATTTTAGAGTTTGCTGCTCCCACTTGCACGAGTAATTTTCCGTTCAGGCATGTTTGAAAATGGGCTTATTTCTTTCTTATAAAAATCGCTTTGTAAAAAGCCAAAAACATCGTGTGTTTAACTTTGCGATCGCGGCTGGTCTTGGGCTCCTTCTAGCCTTGGCAGCTCCGGCAGTAGGCCAAGATGCTGGTGGAGAGGCGGTCATACCGTTACC
>CAZFWL010000002.1:0-21907 GCA_964522775.1 uncultured Halomicronema sp. | reverse complement strand
ATCGTGATGCCCACCGTCAAAAAGACCACGATCGCGCCCAGCAATACCAGCGTCGCCGCAATACTCTGCCGGATTCCCAGACGCCGCAACCACCCCACGGGATAGCCCAGCAAAAAGGCCAGCAGCGACGCAATTATTACCGCCACCAAAATTTCGCGAAAGTATTCAAATATTTGCGCAAAGGCCCACACATTCAGCACCATCAGCGGTGCTGCCAGCAAAATTACCAGCGTGCGGGCAAAGGCCCCGAGTGACTGCCACCAGCGCGCAATCCAACTCTGGGCATGGGGAGAAGTGAGGTGGGTCATCGTTTTGGCCCAAGACAGCGTGCTGTTTTTAGTTTATGGTGACGGCGATTAAATCGCTCAAGCCAAACTTTGGCTTAGTAAGCAAGTGATGCTGTGTAAACGACTTTGGTTGCATCACACTGTCACTAAGTTCTTGCTACCCTCAAAGCCGACAGCAGATGACATTTCTGACCAGAAACATTCTTTGACTTAGAGTTTCAATCTCAAACACAGCTAGCCAAATAGCTTTAGCAAAGCGTTATAGAGTTTTTTTCTCCTGCCACCCTCGTACCCGTTACCCTCCTACCCCACCACTCTCATATCCATGCGCCTGCGCCAACGTCACCGCCGCATTGTGTTGCTGTTCGCCGCGATCGCCCTCGCAGCATTGCTCATCCTCCCTGATTGGCGGTTTATCACCCGCGCCCTCACCTACCCCGAGCAGCCCATCATGGCGGTGGATTGGTATCAGCCCCAGGCTGTGGTTGCAGGCGATGATCGGGGCGCTTTACCAATAGCGTCCGAACCACCAGCATCGACCTTTGCGATCGCCCTCCAAGCCGTCGACGATTACGCCGCTGAACGCAACTCCACGGGGCTATTGGTGATGCATCACGGTGAAATCGTGCTGGAGAAGTACTGGCAGGGCTACGACGCCACTTCGCAGTTCAATGCGATGTCCATGACGAAAAGCATCGTCGGTCTATTAGTGGGGCAAGCGATCTCGGAGGGAGCGATCGCCTCAGTAGATGACCCTGCCAGTAAATACCTGCCGGAATGGCAACAGGACAATCGAGCGCTGATCACATTGCGTGACTTGCTTTATATGCAGTCGGGTCTCCGCAACGAACGCAGCACCACCAGTCCCACCTCCGATTTAGTGCATCTCTACATCGGCTCCGATGTGGAAAAAACGGCGCTGAATATCCCGAGTGTGCGCCCCCCCGGCGAAGTCTTTGACTACAACAACGTGAACAGTCAGGTGCTCGCGATTGTATTGGAACGCGCCACCGGCATGGCCTATCCTGAATACCTCGCGACTCGCCTCTGGCAAGCGATCGGGGCGCAACCCGCGAGTGTATGGCTTGATCGCCCCAACGGCCTGGCAAAAACCTTTTGCTGTTTGTTTGCCACCCTGCGCGATTGGGGCCGCATCGGGCAGCTGTGGCTCAATCAAGGGGAATGGGAGGGGCAAACCGTGATTACCGCTGATTGGTTAGCGGAGATGTTGACGCCTTCGCAACTGGAATCGAGCTTTGGCAAACATATTTGGGTCAAGGCGCGCACCCCTGAACATCCCAATGTCGAAACCACCGCGACGGTGCCTTATCTCGACCCTCGGGCTTTCCATCTCGACGGGCGCGGCATTCAGCGAGTGTTTGTGTTGCCAACTTACGATTTAGCGATCGTCCGGATGGGGGAACAACCAGACAATTGGGACGATGCCGTTATTCCCAATACCCTAGTCAAGGCCCTCTCCGAACACGGCAGCGGGGCATCTTCCCCTGCGCGGCCTTGAGCTTAAGGACTCAAATTCGCCAACGATACCTCGGGCGGATACTTAACCTCGTACTCATAGAAAATGTATTGAGAAGATTGCGGTGCCAGTTGAATTAGCCATCGACATTGATGGTCTTGAGCCAGGTCAGTAGCGGGTTGTGCCTCGGTAACTTGCACCACCACTTCATCCGAACGACTGATCGGAATCTGCTCGATCACAGTGACATCAATCTCATGGTCAAACGGATTGGAGACCGCCAACCGATAGGCCCGCAAATCACGTCCAGTGACCGCGGCTTCAGATTTTTGAGTAACAAGCTCACGCTGAATGGGCACCCGCTCATCCAGGCCCAAACTGAGCTGAAAGGAGGCTCCTGGCGCAACATACTCAAACGTCTCTGCCCCAACATACCCCCCATCACGGAATAAGTAGGCCGTGCCTGGCAACAAGGGCCATTTATCAGCAGGGTTAGTTAACGCGGCACAGAGATAGGCAGAGCTGCAACGCTGGGGCAAGGCTACATAAGTCAGGTGGCTCTCTAGTTGCAACTGCCCGACAGGCACTCGATGCACCTCGCCATCACTCAGCACTTGCGCTGGGGCCGGAGCCACAAAACAAATGATGGCACTAGCTGGTTGCAACTTAGCATCACCGAAGTTGTCGTCCTCGTTTTGTGGCGGAATCTCACTACCGGGCACAGCGCCAAGCATACGATAGGCTTCGTCTAGGGTTGGACTGCTGATTTTACGCGGCTTGTGCCTTTGATTGCCGGTGGGCTTAGGACGCAAAGCCGAGGGTAGCCTTAGTGGGCTTGCATCAGGAATAGCGGGGGTTTTTTCGGGCACAGCTGTCGATACTTTTAAATCAACGGCTTGCCAGTCTTCGCCCGTCTGCTGCTGGACTTCCGCAATGCAATCGATTTGCAAGCGGGAATGATCAGCCTGGAGACGCACATCATAGGCAGGCTGCCATTTGGCCTCAGTCACGTCATACACGATGCTAAGTTCAACGATGCCGGGGCTCTGAACGATCAACGGCAACCGAATGTGATGTTGAGGGGTTTTGCCACTGGCTTGAAACTGCTGGAGTGCTTGGCGGGCTCCTTGCAGCTGCTGATCGAGGTCTTGCTTACGTTGCTCTTGCTCAGCGATCGCTTCACTCAGACGCTGATGCGTAGTGCTCAAATATTGCGTGAATTCGGTCACATGGGCCAAGTCAGTCGTTTGTTGAGCAAGGCCCTGAGCTAAGGTGCGGGTCGCCTTATCGGCCAACGATTGCAAAAATGTTTGCTGCTGCTGCAAGCCCGCGATGGTGTCTTTGCAGAGATGAAACTGTTTCTCGGCTTGGCGAAAGCGATCGCTCAATTCACGTTCCTGAGCCAACCAGTCATCGTTACGAAAGAGTGGCTTCAGCGTTGGCTTCTGGAGCACGGCCTGAGCCGTTCCACGGACATATGCTTGAATGCTGGGTGGGGCCAGCGTTGCCGGAAGCGGACCAATATCTAAAATTACTGATGCAGCTTTCACCTCTAGCTTTCCCTGGCGAGTTACCCGCGCCTGCTCAGGATAAACAGTGACCGCCACAATCTCAGTTTCGACTGGGATAATTCCTGCGGAACCAGGTTCAGGCATCTGCACAGCTAACTCTCTCGACTGCAAACCACAAATTTCAGAACATCACACAGAGCGGCGTTTCCACCCACAATCCAACACCTAGGATATGTGGCGCTAGCGAATCCGTTCAGCCTTCGAAAAGCACGTAATTGCTACAGCTGCAATGTGCCCAAAAATGACTAACCGAAAGCAACTATCTGCCCGTTTGTGATCTTCTTAAGCTGATCTAGCTTATTTCTCTCTACATCGCGTGGGGGGAGTCACCCTGAACGTCTGGGCAAAACTTTGTAGAAATCTTTTGACCAAAGCTTTAACTGGTGATGGAATTGCGCTCATGTTAGCTCTAATACCAATTGATCGCGATCCCATAGCAAGCTGCAATTCGACTCCACTCAATTCAGTCAACCTTCACGGCAAACAACAAAAATTTACAGTTGTGTAGCCCTATTCAATCGCGCTCCAAAACGTACCTACCGAAGCAAGCCAGAGCTGGAGACAAGGGAAGATCGCTGCAATGCTGCCCTTCAGGAAGGAACTAGCCATCCCCAAGCAGAGCCTCTAAGAAGCTGGGTTGTGGGCAAGGGTTGTCCATGAAATTGACCGGACAAGCGTAAACCCGACGATGACGCTCGAAGCCATATTCTTGCGCCAAATCCATAAACGATATCGGCACTAGCGATCGCACAGATGACATGAGCCTGCGGTCTACAGACGAGGATAGTTTTGATTGGTAAAGAAGTTCAGATTCGCCCATGGTGACTCCTTAAAACAATTTGAATATGAGTAATCTTGGTGTACCCATCACCTCAAAAATGACGACACAACACTATCTAGTCCAAGCATTTCCACAATGGTTTGAGGGTTTGTGTCGGCGGCACTACCTTGATCAAAGAGGATAGAGAGTTCTCGGAAGGCTCAATCTTTCTTAGCTTTATGTAATCTTCTTTGAGATAGCTGAATAGTATTTTTATCGTGAACTTGCCGCCGTCGATTCGCAAACTCCGCACCAAGGAAGAAGTTCAAACGTCAATAGCGGCCTGAATCTTAGATTGAGTGCTTTTAGCGTAACCGCTGACTGGGAGCGATCGCTCGCGAAGTAGCAGACTGAAATATTTTGAAATCTGTCACTTAATAGAAGTTATTTAAGCATCAGCGACTCAAGACTTAGAGTGAATCTGAAATGTTGGTCTTTGTAAATAAAAGTCGGACTAAAAAGTTTAGGGATCAGCTCCGAAACTAGAAAAATAAGCCTGAATACAGAGAAATTAGGCTGACAAAAGAATTTTGGCTTTTCTAAAGCATCGCCTCAGCGGAAGCATATGGCCTGAAGCAAAAGCCAACTTCTCTTGGGTAGATTCGACCAAATAGAGAATAGTGGCGCTATAAAGACTATCCCCTGACAGCTTTTTCTAAGTCCCTTATTGCACTGCAATAGCAAGGTTTAATTCAGCGATCGCAAGCACTCGCTTCTCGGTTTACACACCCACTGGGTTGCTCATCTAGGTGAGAGCGCGGTCGCACCGGCATCCCCCAGTGGCATGGGTATTATCGGCAAGGCGCTAATCCTTAGTGTGTAAATATACGCTGCTGTGGTGCGAAAGAACCGCTAACTGTGAGATAGCTTGAAAGAGCTGGGTATGTTTTGTATATCGCCCGCCGTAGACCATGCCAGGCCGGTGTGTTTTGTCGTTCATCAGCCCCATAGGTGTCCGGCCGCTTCCAGTAGCCATTCTGGAGAGCTTCGGAATCGCCTTTTAGTCACTAACGCCATGTCATTTTCTCGCCCGCCTAGCCGCATCCATCCAAAAGTCAGCACGATGCCTCGACAACAGTCAGAGTCATCTCACTATCTGAATCTGTATAAGCTGACTGTTGAGCGTAAACGATTGAATCAAGAGCTCGTCAGCTTGAACAAGCGCCGCGATCGTATTCAGGATCGGCTAACCGTTCTAGAGCAAGAAATTGCTGTCCTCAACGACCAAGCTCAAGAGTTAGGCGAGGCAAATGCGCCTTCGCCGCAATCGTTGTCAGAACCCAGTAGCGTTGTTTATCCCCCCGCGACTGCTAGCGAAGTTGACTCTTATAAGACAGTCACGCTGGATTATTAAGTGCAGCGAAGGATAGGCGATTGGGTTTTCTCAATTTGGTAGTACTAAATAGGTAATGATGCGTTGTAGTGGTGGATGAAATTCCACAGCAAGCCAATGTGATTGAGTAGACACTTTGAAAAGGCTAAACTGCGGCGAACGAAGCGCGAGACTCGCTGGCGCAGCGTGCAGTTGAAACGCTCAATGTAGCTGGTCTGGCCACTCTGCTTTGTTACCACCTGATGCCGTTTTGCGGGCAATACACTGCGGTAAGCTTCCCATTCATCGGTGTAGAACACTGCACATTGTCGATAGAGCGGCGGCAAGGATGTCCAAAGCGCTTGCGCACTCTCGCGACCTCTTGAGCCAACATGCGCACCAATGATCTCTCGCGTTTGCACATCAAGCGCGAGCCAGCCCCACTGCTTGTTACCTTTAGCGTCCACAAATGACCACAGTTCGTCGCACTGGACTTTCAAAGAGCCCTTTTTTTCGGCTCGACGACCGCCTTTCTCGGTGTCTGAGCCGCTTTCATATTGACGTAATCTTGCAGCCATTGCTCTGAAACTTGCACGACCCGGGCAATTCCAGCCATGGAAATGCGCTCCAATAGCAAGCGATCAACGAGGGCACGGGTATCGGCATCAATGGTCTTATTCGTGGGGTTCTCAACGAATTGGTAGCCGCACTGTTTACAGAGAAAGCGTTGTTTCCCCGTGTGGATGTGTCCGTTTTTAACCGTGTGCTTGGCTTGACAGGTGGGACATTCAGGCATCGATCACATCGGATAGTTTCAGAGACACCTTAACAAACTCATCATTACTACCTGGGTTCTACCCTCAATTTTTCCAGGTTTGTCGTTTCTTCCTGATCTTTTCGCAAAATTTCATTGTTCATCACCGTGCATTCGCACTAGAGCCCAAAAATCTATCATCAACCTTACTGATGAAGAAACGGTATTAGGGCCTCATTAGGTAATTTTTTTAGGCTTGTTCGCCACTATAAAAATTGGTTTCTAAGACGTGTGAAGAAAGCCACTTGATAAACTCCCCATTGTATTTTGCCGTCTTCTTGACCACAAAGAAAATCGAAAAAGCCTGAGAGGGGAACAATGACGCTAAAGGACGAGCTAACGTTTTAGGAAATGGATAGAATTGTGAGCCATAGAAACCGTCTATTTCGGCGAAATTGCTAGCGAGTTCTCTATAAAATAAAAAAGTATCGTTCTTTGAAAAGACCCTGACATGAGCCGAAATTAGCTTCGAACTAGTTGGATGGGTTCCTAAAAGACCTAAAACTCGATTGTGCAGAGACAATACATTTGGAACACCGAGATACAGATACCCTCCCACCTTCAAGGTTCTAAAGATTTCGTGATTAATCCAGTAGATTTCCTTGGTATGCTCGAGTACCTGGTTCGCGATCACAAGATCGACTGTCTCTTCATCCAATGGAATTTTCTGATTTTCAATGTTGATCGCGACAGATTCTATCCCTCTTTCGGTTAGCTTTTCTCTATTCCAGTCGCCATAGTCAACGCCGATACATTTGCTATTGGGATGATTATTTTTGACTATCATCAAGTCATCTCCTTGACCGCAACCGATATCCAAGGCTAGTGAAACTTCTAATTTCTTGACGGTCTTTTCTAATACGTGTCGGCCGTAAGTCTCGCTGTGGTCAACGATTGTCAAGCGACTTGTCGAGCCGGTTGCCACCTTGCGAAACATAACTGTTTTCTCCTGGTTTCGATCAATGCTAAACAAAAACTGTTTAGGCAGAGAGTTTCCACATCTTGTCACTATAGAGCCCATTGGAGCTGCTTTTGAGAATATGAAAAATCGGCAAGTGCCTTCGAATATAGTACTGAAGCATCAATTGCAGTCGCCTGCCTAATGCTACCTATGAGTGTCTCAAGGATTTATCGTTCGAATGTTTGCCCTCCAAACAACAGACTTGCTAGCTCGAATGGAGCGATCGCGAGATGATCGATGATTTACTTTGAAGCCTCAAGACCAGTGCGCAGGAGGCTGAGGTTGTAGCGTCTTTTTCTGACTGCGGCGACTGAATTTGGCATAATGCTGTGGCTGAATTAGAACGCCTATGTCTCCGACCGAGATTTTGCGCCAATTGTTTGACACTGCAGTGGCAGCAGCTCAACCCGATCAGCGCATTCCCAAGTTTTTGCCGTCCCCCCCAAAGGGCAGGACAGTCGTCATCGGGGCGGGCAAATCAGCGGCAGCAATGGCTCGCGCGGTAGAACAAGCCTGGTCGGGGCCGCTGTCAGGGGTTGTGGTTACCCGTTATGGGCACGGTGCCGAGACACAAACTGTAGAAGTTTTAGAGGCCGCGCATCCAGTGCCGGATGCTAACGGCATGGCCGCAGCAGAGCGCATTCTCGAAACGGTGACGCCGCTGGGAAAAGACGACCTAGTGATCTGTCTGATTTCGGGTGGGGGGTCGGCGCTGTTGACTTTACCTCCAGTCGGCATTGGGCTAGAGGTATTAGCTGACCTGAATCGACAGTTACTACGATCAGGCGCTGATATTGGTGAAATGAATACCGTGCGCAAGAATCTTTCTCGTTCTAGTGGGGGGCGATTAGCGGCGGCGGCGTATCCGGCTCAAGTGGTTGCGTTGCTGATTTCTGATGTGCCGGGTGACGACCTGCGAGCGATCGCATCTGGCCCCACGGTAGGTGATACCGCCACGGCTCAAGATGCGCTCCGTATTTTACAGAAATATGACATTTTAATGCCGCCGGAGGTGTTGACCTACTTACGGGCGAATCCTGATCCAGTAATAGCACCGGGAGACGAACGGTTGAGTACCACGACTAATCACCTGATTGCGGCCCCTCAGCAATCCCTGGAGGCCGCGGCCCAGCAAGCACAAACCTTGGGTTATCAACCGCTGATTTTAGGGAGTGCGATTGAGGGCGAGGCTCGCCAGGTCGGCGTTGTACATGCAGGCATTGCGCAGCAAGTGGTGCAATATCAGCAGCCGATCGCGCCACCATGCATCATTCTTTCAGGGGGCGAGACAACGGTGACGGTGACTGGAGAAGCTGGGAAAGGGGGACGGAACAGTGAATTTCTGTTGTCTCTAGCAGTGGCGCTCAAAGGGCAAGAAAAGGTCTGGGCGATCGCCTGCGATACGGACGGAATTGATGGCAGCGAAGACAACGCAGGAGCCGTCATTGGCCCCACCATTTTGTCCCAAGGCCAAAATCACGGCCTGAAAGCAAGTGATTTGCTTGCGGCTCACGATAGTTATTCGTTCTTCGAGGGGGTGGAGGCGCTGGTGACTACTGGCCCTACCCTCACCAATGTGAATGACTTTCGCGCCATCTTGATCGATGCCTGACTCGTTCGCTAGGGATGCCCATTGGCTGGGGCTAGTGGTAGGAAATACTCGCCTACATTGGGGGCTCTTTTGCCAACAGCAGGTGCAAGCTGTTTGGCATACCCCACAGTTGACGGCGGCTCAGGCGACAGAACTGATCAGCCATCAGTTTGGTGTGGCGGGATGGCGATCACTGTCGGGTTTTGATGGCACGGCCAAAGATTTAGCAGCGCTGGAAGCAATTTTCTCAACTCAGCCAACCTTGCCGCTGTGCTGTGCCTCTGTCGTGCCAACACAAACAGCGTTATGGCAGCGCTACCCCGACTTTCGGGAAGTTACCTTGGCGGATATTCCCCTGGCTAATCTATATCCCACCTTGGGGATCGATCGCGCGTTAAATTTGCTGGGTGCAGGCGATCGCTACGGCTGGCCTACGCTAGTCATAGATGCCGGAACGGCACTGACCTTTACCGCTGGTACGGCGGGAAGATTCATCGGCGGAGCAATTTTACCGGGGCTGACGACCCAGTTTGCGACCTTGGCTGGCAACACCGCCACCCTGCCAGCCGTTCACTCGCAGACCGAGTTGCCAACACGCTGGGCTCACAACACTGCCGATGCCATCCGCAGTGGCATTACTTACGGCACATTGGCGGCCGTGACGAACTATATGCAGGCCTGGTATCTGGATTATCCTACCGGCCATGCTGTGCTGACTGGGGGCGATGGGCCGAGCCTATACCAATGGTCGCAACGCTTAAACCGAAAAACGCCAGAGCTGCTGCTAGAGCCTCACCTGACGTTTTTCGGTTTGGGGCAACTGCAGCCTAATGTGTGACTACAGTCCCGCAATTCGAGAGCGATAGATTTCTGGATTGTTGCCGTAGGTCGCTTCTTCCCGACGTGATTCGGCATACATTTCCTGCAGCCGGTTCACCCGATTGCCCGGGTCAGGGTGAGAGCTAAAAAATTCGGGAGTGCCGCTGCGCAGGTTTTCCATAAAGGAAATCAAGCCCCGCTGGTCGTACCCGGCTTGTCCTAAATTTGCGAAACCCAGTTCATCCGCTTCATACTCGGCGGTACGGCTATTCGGCAAAAACAGCGCTAGTTGCACTCCGATATTCACCAAGTCGTCTTGCGAAACCCCGAGCGCTCCGACAATGCCGTTGGCCTAGGTGATTTCCCGCATCCGATTGACCGAGTGACGACCGACGATATGACCGATTTCGTGGGCGACAACTCCCGCCAGTTCGGCTTCGTTGTTGGCCGCTTTGATCAACCCTGTATTGAGATAGACGAATCCGCCAGAGGTCGCAAAAGCGTTGATGCTATCGTCTGCCACGATCTGGAAGGTATAAGGGATTTGGCTGCGATCGCTCACCATTGCCAGCCGTTGCCCAATCTCGTTGATGTACTGCGAGACTGCTGCATCTGGGCTGACGACACGTACGCCTTGGCGTTTGAGGGCACGGTCAGTTTGACGGCCTAAGTCTACTTCTTGACCATCGCTCAGATTCGACAGTTGAATATATTGGATGCCGTTAAAAATCAGATCAAAAATATTGATGTCGGCTTTAGACGGCTGCGGCGTGGTCGCAACTAATCCGGTGGCCACGACCAGAGCGATCGCCCCATAGAGCCAGCGCTTGCCCAACCGCTTTACTGAGTGCATTAAATCATTCATTAGCTTTGTTTCCTGCCCCTTGCGTTGTTCTGGCTCCTCACAGCCCCCATCCTCTTGGATAGAGTGCCTAAATTGGTCACTTAACTCCCATTGACGTTAGAATTTGCCTCGAAGTTGCCAGCAGAGTGATTAAATATGTCTTTGATGACATATTGCCTGTGACCTAACCATCGCTCTGAAGTCGCGGTGGCGATTTTTGAAGGTCTTTACCTGAGACCAATTCCGGTCAGCGAATGGGACAAAAATAGGCTGAAGACCTGGCTGAACTGCTGATCTAGCTCAAGATAAAGGAAAATTTCACCATGCCAATTTTAGATGCAAAAGGTCGGCTGTTTGGCAAAGTCAGCTTGTTGGATATTGGCGCCGCTCTGGTCATTTTGATGGTGCTGGTGGGCATTTTTATCTTCCCTGGGACAGGTGGATCGGTGGCGCAAGTTGGCGGCAATAATACCCAACCCGTTGAAGTTGATGTCATGGTACGAGGCTTGACGGTGTCTGATCCCGATGGCCTGTTTCAAACATTGCAAGAGTCAGAAACGACGAACGTCATCATCCGTAACCAACCCCATGGCGAAGTCCGGATCAAAGAGGTGCAAAAGTTACCTCGTAGTCAGGCTGTGCCGCAGCCCGATGGCACCGTCAAATCGTTTCCTGATCCGCGACCAGAGCTGAACTACACCATTGATATGCTCATCACCTTGGCTGATGATGCGTTGATTACGGCTAACGGCCCGGTGGTGGGCAACAGCCCGGTGAAAATTGGTACTCAAATTCAGATTGAAGGCGACCTTTACAGCTTTTACACCAGCACGGTAGGGGTGCGCATTTTAGAGTCGGAAAGCTAGGCTATAGCCGTTGACATTCGGGCCAACGGACATGGCTTCAGGTTCTCGTTCGGTGCAGCGATCGCCCCAACTAAATCGATGGATTGCTTGGTTCTTGCTCTCGATGTTGGTGCCACCGCTCATCATGAGCCTGTCGTGGATTTTGCCAGGGGCCATCACCGTACTTCAGACTGGCAGTTGCCCGCCCGCTCCGCCTGATATTCCGGCCCATCCCTGTTCGCTGGGGCAATACTTGGTGCGCATGACCGTAGGCTTTTGGGCGCTAATGGGCCATTTGCTAACGTGGATGGCCTGGTTTGCCGCCAATTTTATCCTGTGGGGATTGGGACTATTTGGCGTTGCGTTTTATCGCAGCTGGCGATCGCAGTAGCTCGCCCCGCAAAGTTTCCCACCCATCACCAAAATTCAACCCAGCAGACGTGAGCCCCAAATGTGGCAAGCAATCCAGCGACTGACCTGATGATTAGCCAGATCAATCGCTGCTCCCCTGGGCCGTACAATACGGTCTGGGAAGATTGGGAGGCAGCCTCCAACTATGGCGAAAGCGCCGACTAGCTGGGTCGAAGATTTAGTACGGATTGGGGTGCTTTGGGGTTGCGCGATCGCGATCGCCGCCATCTGGATTGTGTTCGACCGCACACCACCAGCATGGGATCAGTCAGAGCATTTGTCCCTTTCCATGAACTTTTGGTGGACGCTGACCCATAGCCCCTGGTGGACTGCCGATGGTTTGCGGCACCTGTGGATGCTAACGCCCAAATATCCGCCAGTGATGTATTTGGTAACAGCGGGTGTGCATACAGTGCTAGGGCCAGGCCCCGATATCGCCATCATCGCGAATGCCATTTTTGGCCTCATTTTGCTCATTGCCACTTACGGCCTTGGGCGGCATCTCTTCAGTCCCCAAATTGGCTTGCTCGCGGTTGGTCTCACGTTGCTGATGCCGCGCCTCATTAGGATCTCGCTAGATTTTCAGCTGGATTATGCGCTGACGGCACTCGTCTTGGTGTGTTTTTGGTGCCTGACGGTGTGGCGCGACACCCAAGGGCCCCTCCGGCAATGGCTCTGGATTAGTGCCTTTGGGCTAAGTTACGGCTTAGCTCTGATGACTAAACAATCAGCCTTATTGTTTTTACCCGTACCGTTGGCCTGGGTCATTCTTGCAACCCTTTGGCAACGGCGTTGGGGACGATTACCGCAGCTTTTGCTCAGTGGACTTTTAACGATTGCCGTGATGCTGCCCTGGCTGTCGGTCAACTGGCTGTTTCAGTTCAGCATTATTGGCAACACCAACGTGGCTTCAGCGCAAGCAGAAGGCGACCCGATGCTCAATACGGTGGCGGCCTGGACCTATTACTGGCGTGACTTACCGTCGGCAGTTTCTTGGGGATTGCTCATTGTGCCCTTAGTCGGGTTGGTGCTGTGGGCCATAGGCCTGCTGCCCGGTCGCAAATCAACTTTACAGTTGGATGGTACGCCCTCCGGTCGTTTGTGGTTGCTAGCCTACATCGTCGGTGGATATGTGCTGTGGTCAGGCATTTTCAACAAGGACCTGCGGTACATTGCCCCTGTGCTACCCGCGATCGCCGTCCTCTTGGCCTGGGGATTAGCCTGCTGGTGGCGCAAATGGCCTTGGGTCACAACAGCAACTTATCTCGTGGGGCTGTTGACCGCGTTACTGACCCTTTTTCCAACAGGGGTGCCCTCGCTGAATTGGGTGACGCAAACTCTCGCGCCTAATGCCACCTTTTATCCCTATATGGGCGATCTCTATCCCCACGATGAGTTGGTTGCCCATGTGTCTCAGGCTCAGCCTTATCAACTTTCAACCTTGGGGGGCCTACAATCCACGCCAGAGTTTAATCAACACAACGTGAGCTATTACGGCAAGCTGGCTGACTACCAGGTCTATGGACGGCAGGTGGGCAGTCGTTCCAGCAAGCATGAGCAAGACATGCAATCGCTCTCGTGGTTCTTTGCTCAAGGCGCGATCGGTGCCCCCTGGCCACCTCCTGCCACGCCAGAAGATGAACAAGCTCAACTGGTGAATCAGTTAGAAGCCAATCCAGAGTTTGCGATCGACCGCACCTGGGATCTGCCCAACGAAAGTCGTCTCTACCTTTATCGTCGTCGGCAGTTACCTGTCACGGTGACCACACTGCCAGAGACTGCCTGCACCAGTGACATCCCTCAACTCAACCGGATTGAAGTTCCGACAGCAGTACCACCGAATCAACCGATTCCCGTCACCTATGAATGGGTGGGTCGTTGGCAAGCACTCAGAACCGGGCTGGCGGCACTCACCTGGGAACCCAAGATGGAAGCAGTGACTGCCGCGCGCCCTTGGATTCATGATCACGGCATTGGCCTAGGCACCCTACGACCTCATCCCATCCAACCTCACCAAACCACACTCAGTGCGGCGGATATTAACCCCAGTGGATGCTTCCAAATCATTGAACGAACCGCTACTTTGCCCCCAGAAAACACTCCCGCAGGCAGCTATCGCTTAACCGCCCACTATGTCGATAAAGCGGGTGGAGAATCAGCACCATTGTCTATTCCAGAAACGGCGATCGCCCTATCCCCTGAGGCCGCTATCGTGGCGGCTCCGGGAGTCGATTGGGTCACCCAGCTGCGCGAGGTCAGCCAATTTCTGCCCCTCGGCCCCGACTATTTAGACGAAGTCTTTGACCCTATTGGCCGCCTTAACCTGTATGACCCCATTCAAAATTATTTGGTGCAGTCAGAGCAAAGCCTGCAGCGGCGTTGGGCAACTCCCGAGGATGCTATGGACTACGGTTACGGACTGGTCTTGGCGCAGGTATTGCAGCTGAAGGTTGATGAAGCGATCGCTTCCCTAGAACTCCTGGCCCAACAAGATGCCGAAAATCCCTATGTCCATGCCTATTTAGGCTTTGTGAATCTGTACGCGTTCCACCCCAGAGCGGCTCAAACTGCCCTAGCCCCAGCGTTAGCAATGGCTCCCGACTCACCCGAAATCCAGGGGCTGAGTGCCGTGGCATACCTAATGCAGGGCAACCTATGGGGGGCATGGCAAGCTGGGCAACAGGCGATCACACTGATCAACACGGATACTGAATAATGGGCGAGCTGTTAGCCATCTACCCTAGCTTGTGCCACCCCTTACTCCACTTCGCAGTAGTCATTCACGTTGTCAATCAAGTTGGATTCATCAACGGCCAGTGATTCAATTTGGCCGATTGCTGCCGAGGCATCAACTTCGACAGTCTCCAAACTAGCGATTAATTCGTTTTCAGTTTCTACGGTCGCAACCTTCGACATCGCCGTATTGACGCTATCCAACGCGGTATTAAATCCGGCGAGCACATCAACGTAGTCATCACGGTAGTCCTGTAGCTGAAGATCTGCAAACGCCAACAATGCCAGCTCATCAGCCAATGTCTCTAAGCTGTTGGTCACCTGATCGACTGCCTCAACATATTGCGAGGCCGCGGCAGTAATTTCGTCTAAGGTCTCTGCGCTGGCGGCGTTCTCAGCAAAAGTGGCAATTTCGGCTTCAAAGTCAGCCATGATGGCCTGATTGCGATTGATACTCTCAGCAAAGTTATTGCATTCCTCAAGCAGCGTGGTTTGGGCTAGCACTGGGTGGCTGGGGACTGTCATGAGTCCCAGTGCAAATAGAAGACCAGAAAAAACTGACCCGCGCGATCGCGATACTAGGGAAAAGCAGTTGCTGAAATTCATGCTCACACGTTCCATTCAGTTTGATAAACAGATCATCATTTCTCGAGGATTCCCAACTTAAGGAAGCCCGAAAAATGCGCCCCAATTAAAGCGAAGCAAATCCGTATTGCTATTAGTTAAGGCACTCAGTGCAGGAGGCTGTTCTCATCATGCAACTATCCTTCAAAACATAGCACTCACGCAGTTTTCCTTTTCATTACGAGCTGCGGGGAGGGTCCCATAATGAGCTTTATAAGGAGTAATTAAGTTTCTCGCGAGCCTCACAGCATGGATGAAATATAGGAGGTTGTACGCTATTGGTGTTGTCAAACACGCCAATCTTTTGTGCGCCAGCAACCAGATACAACCTATGCGGATCGGCCAAAACCCTGCATAATTTATCCGGTAATCATGCCGCCATCTTTGTAGGATTGAGATACTTTATGCCTAGTTATGCATTGCGGTGGTGTGGGCTGCTGTTGTGTCTATGACCCCCCTATCTCAGTTGCTTAAACCGGCTTACGGGCCTTTAACGTTTTCTCTGCGCTCGGTCTCTACCGCAGTTCCACTAATTATTGCCGACATATTTGGCTTTGTGGTCGCTGTTTACCTAAGCGTCATGCTTCGCTATGTGTTGGGTGGCGTTTTTGAGCCCATTTTGTACTGGAACCTCTGGCCGCTATTAGGGGCCGTTATCCTGACGTATGGTTTAGCTCGGTTATACCCAGGGGTTGGGTTGAGTCCGGTCGAAGAGTTACGACGTCTGGTCTTAACCACCACTTTGTTTTATCTAGCGCTGGCGGCGGTTATTTTTCTCTTTCGCGAAGGCACGACCTACTCAAGAGGCATATTTTTGATGGCATGGCCGCTCTCCCTCGCAGGGGTTTGGCTGTCACGCATTATCGTCAGACAAATCGTCGCCCCCTACAGTTGGTGGGGGTTTCCAGTTTTGATTATGGGAGCAGGTCGCACGGGAAAACTGGTAATCCGCACGTTGAGACGGCAGCCTGGGCTAGGGCTGAAACCAATCGCGGTGTTAGATGATGATCCCAAAAAACAGGGCGAAATCGAGTCGGTGCCAATTTTGGGGAAATTAGCGATCGCCCCGTTTGTCGCCCGCGATCGCAAAATTAGCTACGCCATCGTCGCGATGCCAGGGGTGCCCAGAACCAAGCTCCTCAGCATTCTGGAACGCTACGGGCACATGTTTCCCCACTTACTCATCATTCCCGACCTGTTTGGGTTGTCGAGCCTATGGGTCGGGGCCACGGATATGGGCGGTATTTTGGGTTTAGAAATTCGCCAACGCCTACTGTTATACGGGCCTCGGCTCACCAAAATGATTCTCGATTATGTGCTCACCCTCTTGGTTGGACTATGCACTCTGCCGTTGCTGCTCATCATTACAATCGCCGTCAAGCTTGACTCACCCGGCCCGATTTTCTATGGACACTACCGGTTAGGTCGGCGCGGTAGACCTTTTACAGCCTGGAAATTTCGCTCAATGGTGACGAATGCCGATGCCGTTTTGCAGCAGCATTTAGCAGCTAATCATCTACTGCGAGATGAATGGGAACGCGAGCGCAAGCTTAAGAGTGATCCGCGAATTACGCGAGTCGGGCGCTTTTTGCGGCGGACTAGCCTGGATGAACTGCCCCAACTGTGGAACGTTTTGCGCGGTGACATGAGTCTAGTCGGCCCTCGCCCCATTGTAGATGAAGAGATTGGCCATTACGCCGAAAAGTACGAACTATACAAGCGAGTACATCCTGGCATTACAGGACTGTGGCAAGTATCTGGTCGCAACGACGTGACTTATGCTGAACGGGTAAATCTGGATGCTTATTATGTGCGTAACTGGTCTGTCTGGTTAGATATATATATTATGTTGAGAACTGTTTGGGTAGTCATGATTGGCGATGGCGCATACTGACGCAAAATCGCATTGGTTAATGCAGGGAATACCACGCTGGCAACGACTTTTGCCCATCTGCCTGGGTTTGCTTGCGTATCCCTATTCCATGTTTGTGGGGCTCGCTGGCCTCTTAATCATGAGTGTGTGGCAGACGATTCGCAGCCCCAAAGCGATTTTTTTGACGCTGTTTAATAGCGGCTTTTTCGCGATCGCCGTGTTACTGGTGATTAGCGCTAGCCAAGCGGTTTTCCCCGACGAAGCTTATTTGCAGCTCACTCATTTCTTACCGTTTTTCTGGCTCTGGGCTTGTTTAACCGTCTATCTACAGCAGACGACTGATCCTTGGTCGCAAATTCATCGCTGGGCTGTCGTCCTGGTGCTGGCTTCCGTACCACTCAACCTTATAGGGATTGTCGAGTACCTGCTAAAACTCTCCCCAACACCAGCCCTGCTGCCTTACTTTCCTCTTATTGACTGGCTATACCTAGGAGATACCCATATCGTTCGGGCCTATTCCTTATTTGACTGGCCCAATACCCTTGCTAGCTACCTCGTCTTGATTTTGGGGTTGAACCTGGGGCTACTGTTTTTAGAGGATAAAGAAACACCATGGGGCCAACCGTCTGCGATGTTCCGGTGGCTGATTAGAGCCAACGTGGTGTTGACGCTGTGCTGTATTTTCGCTTCAGGGTCACGTAACGGATTATTAGCAGCGATCGCGCTCATCATCGTGAGCTTGCTGAAAATACGAACTAATCGTTGGATGCGGTTGCTAGGGCTGGCTGGCATCAGCCTAATCATTATCGCCACCCTCAGTTTTGGGGTGGCAGGGCGCAGCGTCTCATGGAGCTGGGTGACGGATGACCCTCGCGTTAAGGCATGGCAGCTTGCCTGGCAAATGATTTTAGAGAAACCGATTCTGGGGCACGGGTTAGGCAACTATAAGCTGCTGTATGACGGCGAAATTCCGCTATATACCTATATCGCCCACGCCCACAACTTTTGGCTGACGATGGCAGCTGAAGCTGGGATCATCGTTACGGTGCTCTTCACCCTGGCAATCGGCCTGATTTGCTATCGCGGCTATCGAGCGCTGATGTCGCTTAAATCGACCAAGAGTCACCACGCTCTACTAATGGGTTACGGTCTGGCTTTCCTAGGCATTGTCTTATTTTCCATGTTTGACATCACTTATTTCGAAGCGCGAGTGAATGTCGTGACTTGGCTGAGCCTGAGCGTGATTGCAGCCAGCCCAGGACTCAGCCAGAAAATTGTTCCGTAAGCAGCTTAGATAAGCTTGACTGCTCTCATCCCAAAATAAAGAACCATGGCAGTCGCAAATCCACCACCGAGTAACGCAATAAATGCGATCGCTCCACCAACACTCATTAAGCATCTCCTACTTAACAACAGCTCTTCTATTCAACCATGAACACCCTCCTTGAGACAGCGGCGGTGCCTGACAAAGCCAGCCTGTTAGCCTCAAACGCGGCAAAATCCACCAACTAGAGCGTCTCCGCAAGGGCAACTCTTAGGAACGCTGTTGAATGCGATTCTCAAACTCTTTACGGATACCTTCAGCCACCTGCAACGCGTCGGGATAGATAGCCTCGTGCTGAGTTTGCAACCAATGCAGTAAACCGCTGAATTGAGCATTGCGTAAATCTAAGTCGGTTTGAAAAATCGACGCCATCGCCATGTATTTGGCATATTCAGCCGGATGTCCCTGCTTCACGAGCTCCGCTGTCAACGCTAACAGCGCCTCTTTTCTCACATCATCGTCAGATGTCGACATCATCGCCTAATATCGCCAATTCGACTGGTAGAGTGCCCATCGCATAGCTACTCTACCCACGCCCAAGCTGGCCCTATAAACGGCCCTGCCAAATCTTTACAACCCTTTCCTAGAATTCTTCAACGATCTGTCGCTATCCCTTGGCATGCCGTTGTTATTACCCGGTTGTCCTCATCACCATGCCAAGCAATGCCTGCGTAGCTATTCCTGGTGGACTTGTTGCTTTGGAGAAAGATGCAAGACGGTACACAGAAGAGATTGATCTTTGACGTTGATGCCAAATCGACCGTTTTCAACATCGCGTACCCAACTTTGACTTTTGCCAATGCGTTCAGCCAGAGCCCTCTGGGAAAGTTGTTGTCTTTGTCGAGCTGACTTGATTTCACTGCTGGGAATCACATCAGCTACTTTCAGTGCCGATGGCTTAGCAACCTGCCGACGTTTAGCCGACTTTTTTTTAATGGTTTGCTGCCATTCCTCGGAGAGCTCAAAGCCACAGAGTCGGGCATTCAGCAATCGCTGCCACTTATTACGAGGTGCTGTATCAGTGAGGCTGAGATGATGGTTCGCGTCATTCGTCCAAAAGTCTAATGCTTCATCTGCCGAGTCCGGAATTTGGTTGACCCGCATCCACAGCGGTTGAATATCAGGGGGATACGTTTCTGCATCGAAGATTGGTGTGAGCCCGTAGTGATAGATAGCTTCTAAATCGCCTTCAAAAGTTTTCAGCAATCGTTTGTGAGCCCCACGTACGGTAGTTGCTTCGGTTAGACGATCTTCACCGTAGGCAATTTTGAGTAGTGTCCGCACAGTCATTCGATGCTCGTCACCCAAGCGCAGCTTAAATAGTAGCCAAAGTAATAACCGAACGGCACCTTCGTGTTGCTGCCAGTTGCTCATAACTTCTGTCAGGAGGGATTGCGGCAGCGTACCGTATTGATAAAAGGCGCGATGGCGGCGATAGTCTCGTTTGTTAAGGAAGTGCTTGGCCCATCGTCCTGCTTTGATCGTAAAACTTAGGCCGATCAAATGATTATTGCCTTGAGCATCGTCTTCCCAGTAGTAATGGGTATCGATGAGCTGCCAAACAGTGTGTTCTGGGAGTGAGAATGCGGGCACCTTGCCTTGACGCGGCCAATCTACGGTCACTAACAGCTGACAACATTGATACACCCATGACTTGATTAGGGTCAGTCGCTCCAGCTTGGTCAGGTCACGGCGTTTATCAAGGCCAAGATATTGCTCAAAGTGTTGGTCATTGATGACCAATGCTTCTTCCCAAGGCTGATTTAGCGTCGTGATTTGAGCAGCCAAAATTAGGTGTACACAGGCCGCTCGAATATCAAAGTCAGCAAAAACTTCCTCTTGCTGCGCTGTTGCGATCGAAAGTGGGGTTAATACAGTGGCGGTGGGATCGGCAGAAAGGCGAAATTTCAGACTACCTCGTTCACGGTTGACCGATCGCTGATAACTCCATTTGCCTTCTTGATCTGGTTGCCAAGCTGCAGCAGAGCGCTGAGCGAGGATATTGCAGCTCTCCCAAATCACGATGGAAGAAGCAAATGGGTTCGTTTTGCCATTGAGGAAGATTTCAGGAATGGCAGGTGGCAGCAGAGTACTTTTGCAACGGCCTTTTTTGGGGTTTAACTTGGCAACAGCATTGACTTGGCAAAATTCTGCACATAACGGCGCCGGTTCGTTTACGCAGTCATCACACAATGTGGGATCGATCCAAAAGCCATCGCCGTCATCTTGCTCTTTGATGGCGTTTTGTGGACACACTGACTGACAAACATTGCACAAAGTACAGTTTTCATTGTTGACCGTCTGAGCCATTTATCTTTCCCCTTGGTTGGTTGTCTACAAGCGGTCAAGTCGATCTTTACCGTGGACTCCCAAACGAATGATTTGGGTTGCAGTTCATTAACTCAGAGCAGTGATTGTGTCAGAGGCTAATCATCAGAGCATCAGAGCGATCGCTTTGCTTGAAAGCAACGGTTCTACGCTCAAGTTGCTTGAATATCCCCAAACCTGCATCAATCTCCCTAGCGATTTCGTGAGAAAACCAATTGCTTTAGCTCAGAAGCGGTTTAGCTCAAATATGAACCCGTACGTGCATGTCAGGCGATCAGATGCTTTTTCATTTACTCGCTTGTGAAAACCTGCAGAGAATGAAAGCGTCATGCTCCTGTGATTAATCTCGTCAAGGTTGTAGGCTTTCTCGGTTTATAGGAATAACAATCTCAGCGACTGTGATCAATAACGCTTTATACAGTTTTAGAGTTTTTTTATTGATGTGTTACCTGTAGGTCCAATTTGGACAAAATCCAGTTTCTTTTTGTAGCTAAAGCGACTTACTGCTTTTTGAGAGGTATGGGTTTACTCACATCTGTTACATTGCTAGATGTTTTGAGGTAGGAGGTAACAAAAACAGAAGATAACTCAAGATCTTAAGTGTATACATGACCAAGAATACTTGACTATTGAAGTCGGATCTTCAGTCGAGATCATGAAAATTGATCCTTAAGTTAAGCATGCCAAACATCTTGCCTACAAGGGATGTATTCATTTAGCTGTAGCCACGTCTGATGCTTAGAAGTCTCTTAGCAAGGGGTTTATGGAGGATGTGGCTTCCACTATTAGGAAAGGTCGTACTGAAGGAATTTGTTGGAATAGTGCATAGAAGAAAACTTAGGGACAACTATAGATAAGCTCAAGAATTTACTTAGTTTCACTTAGGGCAGTCAGCGTTTCTTTCTCTTCTGTCATTCCCTTGCCTTCATTCTTGAATCTATGGCTGGTTCTCTTCAGACTCTACCACTTGACATAACTTCAATACCTCGCTGTTCGGGTATATTCAAAATATAAAAATTTGCTTACGATTTAAAAACTGGGCTCTGCTTGCAGGCGTAGATTTTGCCCGATCTGCTATGAATTGGGTCCTGGAACTTGAGCGGACTATTGATACCCCAACGCTGTTTGAAGGGTCACGATGTCGCAACCGAAGCGCCAAGATTGGTTGACTGAATGTTATGAAGCTATCTGTTCTTGAGCCGTCAGCTATCTTTAGAGAACCTGAGTTCGACACAAAATATGCTGCGCAGAAAAGGCCGAGGGTTACGCTCAA
>CAZFWL010000001.1:2193-32219 GCA_964522775.1 uncultured Halomicronema sp. | reverse complement strand
ACTTCTGACCGAGCCCGTGCCCTGGACTCTGCCGGGTGCGAAGCGAGTCGCCGACAAAGAGGACGCCTTTACACTAGCGGAGTTATTGAAATACCGAACAACACCGCAGTACACCGCTGGCAGCAGCGTGACACAGAAGCGGACGGGCAAGGAGGCGATGGAAGCATTTGACGCCGCGACCGAAGGCCTCCTGCGGGACTTGGGCGCGAAACGCCTGCTGAAAACAACAGTTGAAGGCGCGCTGATTGGCGATGGACGCGTGTGGAGTGAGTTTCGCATGCTGCACTTTCCAAGTGAAGCGGCATTCACTGCGTACTCTGATGGCGTCCGGAAAATGCAGGGGGCGGCAGAACACCGCGCCGCCGCCATTGAAGATAGTTACCGGCTGAAAGTCGAAACGATGCCGTTCGCCAAACGGCTCGCAGTCTCACTGGCTACTTCGATTCTTGGGCAACACCGAACTCCATTACCCCCACAAACTGTCAGTGCGCCTACGGCCGCTCGCCCCGGTGTCCATCGAACGCCGGAAGCCCGCTTTGCAGACATCACGGACTTTCCCTTCAAGACGCACTACGTCGATATCGACGGCCTTCGCATGGCCTACATAGACGAAGGCAAGGGGACGAACGGCACATTTCTGTTACTCCACGGCGAGCCCGTCTGGAGCTACATGTACCGAGGTGCAATCCCCGGACTCGCGGCGGCCGGCTACCGAGTGATCGCCCCCGACAACATTGGTTTCGGGCGTAGCGATAAGGTGATCGATGCCGAATGGTACACGCTGGACAATCACGTCCGGACGCTGAAGCGTCTGGTGACGAAGCTGGACCTGCGTAACATTTCGATCGTTGTCAACGATTGGGGCGGCCCGAACGGATTAATTGTGGCCACTGAGATGCCAGACCGATTTAGCCGGCTGATCATCCTCAACACCTGGCTCCACCATGATGGCTACGATTACACTGACTCGTTGCGAGACTGGCATAGGCGATCGCAGTCGATGGACTTCACGAAGTTCTTCCTGCTGCCACCGGCGATCCGCGCACCATTCGATGGTCCCGATGCAACAGCAGGTGCGTTGCGGTGGCCATGGATGCTGCCGTTTGCCGAACCGGAAGCGGGAAACGCCGTTCGTCAGCAGTCTGCCTGGAAAAACCTGGCTTCGTGGGACAAGCCAGCGCACGTCATCTTTGGTGACTCGGATCTGGTTTTTACGGAACAGTGGGGCCGTCAGTTTGCCTCGCACATTCCTGGCGCGACCTTTACCAGCATCCAAGGTGAAGGGCATCGGCCTCTCTTGTTCACCGGTCCCGCGGGAGGACAATTCATCGGCCGACATCGAGGGGATGAGTTCGCGGAGCTCGTTCTTCGATTGATCGGTGAGGAATGAGCCGGCGCCTTCCATCGCAGACTGAGGCAACATAAGACGTTTACCTCGATGCCCGATGCGTAAAGTTGCGTGAATCTGCCGGACGGTCAGCCGTTCGGTCGAGGTCCAGACTGTACGCTACACTAGTGGTATGGATTTACCAGCAAACCGTCCCGCTTTAGCGCTGATTTTCTGTGGCGTGCTCTTCATGGGCTGCAGCAAGTCAGCACCCTCAACCAGCGCTGATTCAGCGCAGGACGTGAGTAGCGACATAACGGAAGTTGCTCCGTCCGCAGACGTTTTCCCTGAGTCACTAGAGCCGTCGGGAACCCAGTTAGGCGAGTTCGATGATCCAGCTGCGGACCAACGTCCGAAAAGCGAGTTACACAGCGGTTATGTTTCTTCGGCGGCCTGCCTGGAGTGTCATCCGGATGAACATCAATCATGGAGCCACTCTTACCATCGCACGATGACGCAGTTGGCAAGCCGGGAGACAGTGGCTGGACGCTTTGACGGTCAGACGCGGAACATCTTCAATTGGAAATTCACTCCCGAAATGCGGGGAGATGAGTTTTGGGTCAAGTACGAAGCCGCTGACGGAAGTGGCGTGGCGCTCGAACATCCACTGAGGATGATCACCGGAAGCCACCATATGCAGAAGTACTGGTACCATACCGGCCAGAGCAGAAAAATGGGGATGACACCGCTGGTCTATCTGCTCGAAGCCGACCTGTGGCTCCCGGAAAAGTCAGCATTCCTGAGTCCGCCCGATCAGCGGCTGCGACTTCGTGAGGGAGCGTGGAACACGGGATGTATTCAATGCCATTCCACGGGCGGCCACCCACGAATCAGCAGCAGCGATGACATGGACTCGCTCGTGGCGGAGTTTGGGATTTCGTGCGAAGCCTGCCACGGTCCCGGCGAGCGACACGTCAAGGAGAGGACCGCCGAGTCGATTGTGAACCCCCGAACGTTGCCCCCGAAACTCGGTTCGCAAGTTTGCGGCCAATGCCATGGCGGTTGGGTGCGTACGAAAGATGATGGATCGCGATGGTCGCAGACCGGAAACGCCTATCGCCCCGGTGATGATCTGTTCGAAACTCGCTATTACCCACACAAAGCTGAAGACAGGCCTCTGCATGCGAAGATGAAGGCGGTCGAAAGTTTTTGGAGTGACGGTGAAAATCGAGTTGCGGGACGCGAGATGAATGGGCTGGTCGGCAGTCCTTGTTTTCAGAACGCCGGGCAAGACACGGCTTCGGGGGATTCCGAAAGACGCCTGACCTGTATTTCCTGTCACGACCTGCATTCAACGGTCGGCGATCCCGGCACATGGGCGAATGATCAGTTGGGGCCCAACATGGATGGCAACCAGGCTTGCCTGCAGTGTCACGAGGCATTCGCATCTCCCGAGCACCTGGTGGAGCACACACACCACCAATCCGGCTCTTCGGGAAGTCTCTGCTACAACTGCCACATGCCCTACACGTCTTATGGGCTGCTCAAGGCGGTCCGAGCACACACCATTACGAGTCCCTCTGCCAAGGTCAGTTTGGAACACAACAAGGTGAATGCCTGCAACCAATGTCACCTGGACAAGACGCTCGCATGGACGGGCGAAAATCTGTCGACGTGGTACGGACAGGATCGGGTGGAGATGTCGCAAGATTACGAAAACATTGCGGCGTCGGTTTTGTGGTCGGTCAAAGGTGATGCCGTGCTGCGAGCACTCATGGCGTGGAGCATGGGGTGGCAGGAAGCCAGGAATACGTCCGGCGAGGATTGGACGGTTTTCTACCTGGTAAACCTGATGTTCGATGATTATGACGCCATTCGTTACATTGCCTGGCGATCCCTGCGGAGGATCGAAGGATTTGAAAACATCCAGTTTGACCACCTGCATCCCGAGCAGCAGCGACAGAAGGTCATGAACGAGGTGCTTCAGGCATGGAGCCAAAAGACCACGCAGCGCCCAACGGACCCGAAGCTGCTTTATACGGAATCGGGAGAGATTGATTTCTCCACTTACCGCAACCTCATGCAGCTCCGTGATAACCGCCCCATCTTGCTAACGGAATGATCGGCGAACGCAGCCGACTTTCGGCATGAAGCGTGTTGCCGTACACGCCTCGCGGGGCCCACAATTCGGCAAATGCCAGAACTCGCATGACGCAGCGGGTGCGTCCACGTTAGCAGCGGCGGGTTTCGCCATCACAGCCGGATGTCACAGTAACTCGAAGATCTGGCAAGACGCGACAAGGTCGTCCGGTCGCTGCATCTCACTGAGCAGGTCTACCATCACAAAACAGCGTGGCGATTCTTCCCTGAGCGAGAGTCGCTGCATGATGTCGTCCATTCGGTTCCGGACGAACGAAGCATGCCGCGACGGACCACAAGCAAACCAGTACAAAATCTGTTTACGTTCATTGCCGCGACGCAAGTGGAGCAGGCCAACGTCTCCGCGATCATTTGCGATCTTCTGCTCGACCTCCGTTCTCCAGCCACGACCACCGTGACAAACCGACGGATGATGAATGGCATGAGCTTGACCCGCCGCATCGATAAGCGTCAACAGGAATCGATGATCGCCACTGACGACGTAGTAACGCGCGGCGAGCCCGCCACCGAGTGCCAATCGCTCGACCGGATCAAGCTCCATCCGTTTTGCCACGTATCCCGGACCAGTGCTGGCCAGCGCTGTGAGATCAATGGACGGAGAGTTTGCCGACCGAAAGTTTGCCAGTAGCCCCGCAACCAAGCAGACACTCGCTGCGATAGCCAACGCAATGTTGAGCGAAATTGGGAGGCGGCGCAGTTGGTCTTCGGCTGTTTCGCACGACCTGCCAGCTAACACCCACAAGACTCCTCCCGAGCACAGGATGCGCAGCACCGTAATCAGGCCGCTGGAGTGGTCAACCAGCACGTCGGTCACCGGGAGCCAGGTGACGCAGGTCAGTGTCGCGATCCACTTGCCCAGCTTCGGATTCATCAAACCAACAATGGACGCAGCAACTGCCACGTGTCTGAGAAAATTCAGGTCGGAAGCGAGCGAAGCGGCAAGGGCGATCAGCGACACGAGTGCAAGCTGTTTGCGATCGACTTGACTACCGCGTTGCGTCATCCAGCAAACGACCAGCAGCGAGCAGCCCCAAATCGTCGCGGCAATCCAACCCAATCGCTCTGCCGGCGCCTCGCTCCAGTATATGAACAAGTTCTGCGGACTGGACACGATGACGATTGCCAGCAGCAGAATGCAGATGGGTGGAATGTTCCTCATGCCGGTGCCCGATCGCAAGATGAATCGAGGACCGTCGCTTGGTTGGAATGTCGTGCACCGGATTGGGCGTCCCCACGACTCGACAACCGTTCCAGCAATTTGAACGCCAGCAAGATCAGAGGCACCTCCAGAAGGATTGCGAGATATCCCGTGGTGTCATGCAGTTCGGTAACCAGCTCAGGCGAAGAACCGAAATGTGCCAGGCACACCAGTCCGATAATTCTCAAGCTATTGATGATCCATGCAAGCGTGATCAGGACTGGAATGGAGCACCAAAATATCTTCAGGCGTCCCAAGAAGATAACGGCGAGGGCTGACCCGCAGAGCATAGTGATTTGTAACGTTTGGATGCCAGAGCATGCAGGGCCGATGCTCAACTGCGTCTCGCCGATCAGCAAGTTTTGACCAACACGAACCACATCGAACCCTAGCCCTTGTGCCCAAAGCTCGGCAACGACGGCTCCACTATATTGAAATAGCTCACTGATCCATTGACCGTCGTGAACGATCCATGGAAACGAGAAGAGCAGCAGTGTTTCCAGTCGCAATCGCGGGACCGAACAGCTGTCGACAAACTGGGAGTCGAGCCAACTGTGAAAGATCAAGATCCAGGCGATTGTGGCGAGCAAGACCGACTCGATAGTCAGTCCGAACAGAAATCCGACACTAGCCAGCAGGACGATGGAAGCCGGGATTGGTTTCGCATGCGTCCGTAGCCGCCACGGCTTGCCGAAGCTGTAGAACAGGAACGGCCCGATGGCGAGGGGAACTGTCAGAGGTGCGCTTTCCGCATTGACTTTGGAAATAGCCCAGACCGGAATTGCAGCTGCGAGGAACAGCACTGCGCCGACTGCGGAACTAATTCGCACTTGCACGCTTTGCCGCATTAATCGCTCGCAAGTTGTTGCGCAGTTGCATTGCATCGGGAATCTCTTTGGTCAGCTGAACGGTAAGTTGTTGCGAATCATCCCAGCGCTGCGAGGAGTAGGCTTCGCGGGCCAAGTACGCTTTGGCTTGAATCGATTCCTGCTGAATCGACGTCATGATGTGTGTCGCCGTTGCATCGTCACCAGCTGCGACAGCGATCTGCGCCAACAACTCCTTTCCCATCACGCTATGGGCGATTACGTCATTCGCCATTACCAGGTGCCTGGCATCGCTGACCTTGTTGCGGCCCATCAGGTCCATGCACAGCAGCCACGTGGCGCGTCGACCGACTGCATTGGTGAAAGATGCGAGTGGGCGAAGCAAGGCATGTGCCTCGGATATCCGCTCCGTACCCAGCAAGATCTCTCCGTGGACGAGGTCCAGCTCAGGTGTCGCCGCACAGGTTTGCAGATACGCCAAGGCTTCATCCGGACTGCGGTTCATCCGCAGCGCCTGAACCATTGCATATTCGTACCAGTCGGTAGTCTGTCCAGACGATGATGCAAGAACCGGATGGAATCTAATTCCAGCTTCGACCCAACCAGTTGCCATCAGGATGGCCGGGAGTGCATGGTCGGATTGCAGGAACGATGTCAGCTCATCGACGTTGATTGCTGCGGTACGTTCGCGACCTTGCTGCTGCGCGTGCAGTTCATCAATGCTGCTCAGAAACTGATGGCGATCTGTATCGGTCGAAGCAACAACTTCCCAACGATCGAGTGGATCGAGTTCACCGCATTCCATGAAATCGATCCACATGCATAGGTAGCGGTAAAGCGACCGATTAGTGGGCTGCAGCTGGTCGCGGTACTCAAGCAGCAAGTCGGACGCGGCGGGGACATCCTTGTCGCTCAGTCGGTCAAGAACATGGAGCCAGCGAAGATAAGGCTTCGCAAGGTCAGTATCGTCGTCGGGAAACGTTCGCGCAAACAGGTCTTCGTCCCACCATCGATCCGACGGCAATTCGATCAGATACTTAACCAATGGCTGGCATCGACCCGGGCTCAATTGGCGGCCGTCCCAATTGACTTTGGCGGGATGTGCCACACGGTGCCAGAAAAGCAGGCTGAATTCGATGAAGTCGGCCGGCGACTGGTCGACGCCTTCTGACCAGGTTGTCATCGCCTGATAGAGATTGCCGCGACGCTGATAAAAGCACGCGAGCTGGTCCCGCATGGCAGGGTTCGCTGTGTCGGCCAAGCATGCAGCCACGTACTCCACCCGAGCCTCCGCGTTGCGTCCGGCCGCTTCCAGTACTTGCGCACGAAACAGTCGGACCGTGGGGTCCTGCGGGCTATCCTGATAGGCCTGACGCAGATAGTCCCAGGCTTGTTCCGGGGAGGATTGATGCAACATCGCCAAGCGTGTCAGTCGACCTGCATTGTTTCCCTTCGGCAGTTCGCTCTCACACAGGAGTTGTTTCGCCTCACGCGTCCGCCCAGACCGGATCAATTGATCCGCGTCAAATGCCAGCCACGCGGCTTCCCGGCTCTCCCGTCCCTGCCAGTGATTGCGAAGCGATCGATAACTCGTAAGCTTGCCGCTGGAGCAGAGTGAGCGAGCCACAATCAGCGCCGCCACTTCGTCGCGTCTGAAGTAGGCCGGGTCCTGAAAGTACAGGTAATGCAGTTCCTTATAACGCCGCAGGGCAATCAGGCACTCGACGTGCGACTGGAACAGCAGCGGATTCGAATCTCGCTCGGGATGCGATGAGAGCAGAACCATCGCCTCGGAGTGCATCCCTTGGTCGATCAGTTGTCTGATGGAACTCACCTTGTCGTCGCGATTTCGCTGGACTTTCCAGTAGGAAATACCGGCACCAGCGACAACCGTCAGGGCGAGGATTCCCAACAGAAGTCGGTTACTGTGCGATTGCATGTCTAGCCTCTCGAACGCCTGCAACCAGCGGCAACACCGATCGTCATTGTGATCATCAGAACTGCCGTCAGATGTGGTTCGGGAGCGCCCACGACAGGCGAATCCAGACTTGCGGTTTCCGCCAGGTACTGAACGTTTTCGACGCCGATGTCCAGCACAAATACGAGGTCGTTGAAGTCGTTGTCGCCGCCACCAAACAGATCTTCGAACCCAATCAGCAGATAGGGGCTGTCCTCCATCGCGAAGGCGTGCGCAACGACGTGGTTGATACCGTCTGGATTGATGGATTCGTCGGTGGAGTAGACGTTGGTACCGCCGTTGGCGCCATTCGAGATGAGAAAGAAGTCGAGGTGCGTGCCCGCTTCCAAAACTCCCAACTCGACGAAGTCACCCGCCTGCAGTGGTTCGCTGCTGGTTCGGACGTCGGATCCGGAGGAAAGATACGAATTCGACGCCGACGCGTCGGGGAATATCAGCTTGGGGTCGCCCGAAGAGATTCCCGAACCCGTCGTATTGAAGCCGAGCGTGTTGTGATAGCCGGCCCCTTCTCCCACGAAATAGACGCGAGCGTCGGCAGTCGTTACCAAATCGAGCTGACTTGGATCGAGTGTTAGTGATGTCGCGTTGTCGACAGAGACTCTCTCGTTCAGATTGACATTCACAAAATCTTGCGCGACCGGCAGGACGTTCGTCTGGAAGTCCGTAGACCTTGCGTCCGAACCTGCCAGCTGCACGGGACCAACGATGTCCAGACCGAATGGTCTGGCGGTTGCTTGAATAGGTGACTCGGTTTGTGCGATTGAGGATTCAGTTACGGACAGAACACCCATAACAGACAGGATTATTAACAGCGTTTCAAAGTGTGGTGTCTTCATGCTCTTCACGGTGGGGTAACTTGAGTAAGCAACTCCAGATAGGGCAAAAAAGATGCCAATGGCAGAACCGCGTTTTGCCACCTTTGGCGGGTAGCTTGCCCTGAAATCTTTACAGGATCGCGCGCTCAACACGGTAAAACTGACCGTCACGATGACTTCAGCAACGTCGAACAAGAAGGGCCTGTGCACAGGACGTTTATCTGAAACGTTGAGCAAAACTCGCCCACCTTTTCCGTGTTCGAACACGTCGACCCGCATTGAACTCGGCGGATAGCATGAGGTGGAACGAGCGGTTCTTCGTGGGGCGGCTGACGGAAACAGGATTCCCGTCAATCAGTTACAATTCCCGAATGAAACCCCGTGGTTGGTCTCTGACCCGACAGACGTGAGTGCGAACGTATGGTGGGCGAAGCAGTCAAAGAACACGACAATTCGATTCGGTTCAACCTTCGAGACCAGTTCTTCGTCACAACGATCGTGGCCATTGCCATTGCATTGTGCGTACGACCGATCCATCCGGCGTTTCAGGGCATTGGTCTAAGCATATTACTGTTCCTGATATCACGCGGGGCCTTTGCCGTCAGCAAGCGATTGCCGAATGTCGCGAGAGAGATCGTGTTTCTAATCGGACTACCGCCCCTGTTGGCAGCGGTCACGCTTGCATTCTGGTCCGTAGCGCTGGCGATCATGGAAATCGTTCGGCATTTCGCGTCGTAGCCGAGGCCTTAAGCTGCCACGCTGCTGGCGAAAGTCTCTTCGAGCGACTTCGATCAGCCGCCGGTCTGCCACCCACGAGCTTCACCCTGATGGAAAGCCCTGCCAGAAGCAACTCGCAGCTCGGCTCGGTCATTGAGCAAAGGGCAAGCAGCCGTTCGGTTATCGATCCTTCAAACCAAGGACGTTGGATGCCCAGACGATCGCCTCAAACAGGATTCCGGAAGTCGTTCGAGTCCCATAGTTTTCCGTGATCTGGATGGCCTCCAGCAATACCTTCCCTAGACTCCCTTCCCTTTTGAGCAAGGCTGCATTGATGTCGTCTGACAGATCAAGCGAATCGAGAAGGTCGGGCATGGGTCGATCGATGATCGCGTCGAGTGTGGAGAGCACTCCGACGGTGAAATAACGCTCGGGTTCCTCGAGATCCAGGTCGCGTGCCAGGAGCTCGCATACTCGCGCACGGATCAGCGCCATCTTGAACAGCTCTGGGGGTTTGTCCTGACCTCTTGAACTGATGAACATCATTAAGACGATCGACTTCAGACGCCGTAACCCCATCATGGTGAGTGCGTGCTCGAGCGACTCGATCTTACAGGAATCTCCAAACTGCACAGTATTGGCGTACCGCAGCACCTTATAGGTGATCGTCGGATTTGTCTGAATACTGCGTGCAAGAGTGGAAATGGTTGCGTCACTCGACTGCAGTTCCAGGAGCAGGCGGACTACAGACAGGATATGTGTCGGGAGCCGTCGCTCCTTCACCAGGCGCGGGCGACAAAAGAAGAAGCCCTGGAACAGATCGATACCTTCCAACTCGCATCGTTCAAATTCTTCATAAGATTCCACCTTCTCCGCCAGTATCAGATCGACGCCGGATGTACGTAGCTGTTCCACATGCCGGCGCAGCTCGCTCGGCGCGATCTTGGGAAGCTCAAGCTTCACAACGTCCGCGAATTCAATCAGCGGTTCCAGTTGGTCCGAATAAACAAAATCATCGAGCGCGATTCTGAATCCTTCCGACTTCAGGATCTCCAATCGCGCCAACACTTCCGGACTTGCTCGGACGTTCTCCAGAATTTCAAGCACGACGGTCGCGGCTGGCAAACATGCAAAATCAAAGTTTAAGAGCATGTCCTCCGATACGTTGATGAATGCCTGTTTGGATTCGACAACGGCATCCAGCCCGATATCCAAAAGCGAATTCGTTACGACACTTGCTGTTGCCCGCTCGCCATCCGTGAAACTTGCAGCACGGTCGCCATCTTCCCGAAAGAGAAGTTCGTATCCGTAGACGTCCAGATTCTGTAAGAGAATCGGTTGTCGGCCCACGCATGCGAAATCGATGCGGGTCAGCGAAGGAGCTGTAGAATCTGTGCTGCAGTTCATCGTATCGGCCCAATTCGTCGAAACGACGACGTGGTCATATCAAGTTCTGCGGTGCGAGTCGTCGCCAGGTATCGACGTCACCGCGTACATGCCCGCCTGCGGCAACCCGCAGCCATTGAGAGAAGAATGAGTCGTCAATCTCACTGCAAACTTGCGAGCTAGGATATTCCTTGTGCCGGGTCAAAAGATCTGCTGTTATTCCAGTCGGTGGAATCAGCGTCTGGTAATACAACCATGAAGTCGATCACCTCTCTTCGTTAGACCTTCGCGCAGGACGCTCCATAGCTCGCGCAGCTTTGTTTCCTGCTCTGCCTCCGTAAGGGCCAAAGTCTCAGTCTTGGCTGAGTCTGCAGACAGATTGTCCGCCACGATTTGAGCCGACAACTGGCTGTTGGAGCATGTCAGTTCTACGAGCGAGTCAGATGACATCGCGGAACTCAGAACGGTGAGCAAATCGGCGAGCTGCTGGGCTTGCTCTTTGCGGAAGTACGACTTTGATTCGCGGCCGTCCGTTACCACCCCGTCGATCAAATGCTGCGTCGGGCTGGGCCGTGCTGATAGCTTGTTAAGAGATTCGCTACGTCCATCTGAATCCGGCCATTAGTATGGCTCAGTACATGAGTCTTCGGCCATTCGCAAAGCCTTGTCGCAGCTTGGCAATAAAGGCTAGGTCAAGAACATCCAGATGTGTAGGTAATCTGCCACCCAGAACGAAAGGAATCGGAAACATCCGGGTGATGTGAAGCCCCATTCGTTAGTGTTGTGGCAGACAGAATCAAGGTGCGCTGCGAAGGCGCCTATGGCGGGGCTTCGAAGAGTTGAAGCCCGCGTCATTTGCCGAGCGATCCTTCGCACGCCCATTTTTCGATCCAATGCAGGTGCAACGATTCAGTGACCAACCTCAGGTTAAGAACTAGTCACTGGTCGTCAGCTTTCCGGGCGGTACGTTGCCAGCGAACAAGATGAATGCGGTTTCGAGTTGCTCTCGCATCTCCGCGACGCTGGTTCCGCCGGGAACATTGATAAAGCGACCATTTCCGGCAAACGCAATCGCTTGCATCAAATCCTTGTCGGCCCCGGCACCTACGGCCATCGTGTGGATGGTGTAACCCTCGTCAATCGCCAGCTTGGCCTGTGCAAACGCATACCGCTTGTCCTGTTGCCCGTCGTGTAATCAGGGGTCCCATCACCGTCATAGTCTGTCATCTCAGCCCAGTTCCAGTTGCCGGGCAAGGCGAAGCCACTTGGCCGCTGGTTGGCATTCCCGTCGGTCATGACGATCAACGTCTTCCTGCCTGCCCCCCTCCCCTGTTCGTCCAACAGGTATCGAGCTTCCTTGATTCCGTCGCCGATGTTCGTCGTATTGTCGTAATGAGACGCCTGTTTGTGTCGCTGTATGGTGTCGATCGCCGCGAAGCGAGCACCGCTTTTCGCAGCGGAGATCATGCGTTTCGAAGCGTTCTTCCAAATTCGATTGTTTCAAGCAGAATCATCATCAGCAGCAGCATGATCGCGAACTCGACATTTGCCGTCCCGCGGCGATTGCTCCGCTTGTGCCGATTTGGCAAGGTCATATTCACACCTGCAGATGAACCACGAACAGTTGACGCGATTCAGCGTCGCTCAGTTCAAGGTCGCTGAGCATGCTGTAGTCAATCGCGGCTGGATTGAAAGCCTCAGGCGTGCCCGCCGTCGCGTTATGATCTTCATCGAACACGGACGCATCCTTGACGCTGACCGCAACCGTGCCGTTGGGCAGCGCTGAGGCCAGAATTGTTTGGGCAACCTCGATGACTTCCGCCGTGGTAGCGCCGTCCGTGATGCCAGACCGAGCGGCCTTCTCGGCAGCGCCATTCAGAAGGTTGATCGTCAAATAGACGTGGCCGAATTCCATGAGCGAAAAAAGGATCAGGATGAGCGCCGGAGCCACAATCGCCATCTCGATTGAAACTGCACCCTGCCGGCGTTTCTCTTGTTTGTTGTTGCTCAAGACTTTTCTCTCCTCTGTCAAAGAGTTGTCCCAGTTCTCGGCAATCGCAAAGGAAAACCCGCGAAGACTTGATGAAGATTTCATGTACGGCGTTTCCAGGCAACGCGGGAGACAGATCGCCACGCGAACGTCGCTTCCGTGCGGCGAAACCGTATCACCGCGCCGCATGTCTCCCTCAGCGTCTCGTCATCTGAATCAACTCGGCAAGGTTTTCTAACCTCAAGACTCATCGGCTACAGAAGAGGCAGCGCGGGCGTTGAAACCGTCGACGGCTGCCGTACCCTCAGGGCCGCATGCAAGTCAGTGTCGAAGCCCGCTCGAGCGTCCTTCCATGCAGCGGCAACTCACAGGGGTCTGCGTTGGTTCCAAGACAACACGTTCTGGATACTGCCCTGC
The DNA here is from genome assembly GCA_964522775.1 of uncultured Halomicronema sp. Classification (GTDB taxonomy): domain Bacteria; phylum Cyanobacteriota; class Cyanobacteriia; order Phormidesmidales; family Phormidesmidaceae; genus Halomicronema. The sequence goes on along the minus strand of CAZFWL010000001.1, from coordinate 19,404 downwards.
TGGATTGACCGGGTCGTGCCGAATGCGCGTCGAATTCCTAAGAGAACGGCGGCCATGCGGGGAAACGTGATCTATTCTTCTACGGTGAACAAGTTGTTGAAGCCGGAAAGCGACTTGAGCAGACCAGACGTAAAGACAATACAAGCATCAAAAAACAGCAAGAGGGCTGCAATGGCAGTGCGAACTCGAACAAGGCACCACATGAAACGAAATGGTGCCATCATCGTTCTTGTGGCGATCGTCATGATGGTCCTCGCAGGCTTCCTTGCATTCGCTGTCGATTATTCCTTTCTCCTGAAGACGCGTACCGACATGCAGCGTGCAGCAGACGCAGGAGCGCTAGCCGCGGTGCAGTCACTGGTGCCCTCGCAAGAGGGTGTCCAAGACTTCGACGGTACCCGAGCAACAGTCACGGAGTACGTTCGAGCGAACCTGGCCGACGAATTCAACGTCTCGAACGAAGACATTGAAATCGGACGGTATAACCCGGACAGCATCTATTCCAATATTGATCTAATCAATTCGGGAACCTTCGATGCGGTGCGGGTTACCTTGCGACGAGATGGTACCGTCAACAGTCGAGTCCCTTTGTTCTTCGCACGAGTCTTTGGCGTGGACGGCGCCAGCATCACAGTAACAGCCACGGCCGCGCTACCGAAACCGTCGCTGCTGCCCGCTGGTAGCGACGTCTTGCCACTCGGCGTTCCCGTCGAGCTCTGGGAAGATTCCGATGCAGGAGATGAGTTTGTCGGATACGGGGACGGGAAAGTTCAAGATGACTATGGGAATGAAGTCTCAGGCAATTGGGGGACGCTTGACATTGGGCCTGAGAATAACAGCACGTCTGACCTGCGCGAACAAATCCTGAATGGGTTAAGCCAGAGCGATTTGGACGCGTTGTATGCGGACGGGAGGATATCGCAGGACACGCACATCGATGCTGGCGAACAGGTTTGGCTCCAAGCGGATCCCGGGCTCTCGTCAGGAATGAAATCCGCGGTTCAGGCGATCCACGGGCAACAACGTATCGTTCCAATCTACGAATCGCTGGGCGGCAGCAACGGGAACGGGAATGGCAACGGGAATGGCAACGGGAACGGAAATGGGAATGGCAACGGAGGCGGCAGTAGTTCAGGAAACGGCAACAATCTGGAATACAACGTGACTTCCTGGGGCGTTGTCACCGTGGTGGACTCGAATTGGGGCGGGGCCAAGAACACATGGGTCAAGCTGCAAAAATCGTTTATGTATGACGGCGACCTATCTCCGAAACCAAATAGCCTCGACGCTCCGGCCGCGATCGAAGGTGCATTTGGCGGTCCGGTCCTGATTGAGTAATCCGTTCGCTCGACGAGTAGGACTCACAACGACGTTCAACGTTAACCTCGCCACGCATTCAGCCTTAGCGCTGTGCCGGTGATCATTTCGTGCGTCTTCGTCAGAAACAAGTCAGTTTGCCAGCATGCCCTTGCGATGCGTCACTCCGAGAACCTTCCGGCAGTAGGGACAGCAGTAGACGATACGGCGACTAAATATCGTGGCCGACAGTTTCCTTGCGACGAATCGATCGAGCTCCTTGTCGCAATACGGGCAGACCGGAACCAGATCGTCTCGCTCTTCTACCGTGAAGCTATTCATGTCAACACCTCCAAGCCTTCTAACAGTGCGTCTATAACAGGCCAACCTTATACGCCTCATTTACATCTCATTGCTATTCGTCCAGGTGCGGACGCAATTGGGGTGATTCGCAGACAACTCGCCGGAATCGACGAAATGGCGGCTGACCGAGAAGCCTGCGGCATTGGCGGTGTCGTCCCGATCGGTCGCGAATGCACCGGTACCGACAAACTCTGAAGCGTGAGAAAACCAGAACAGACCACCAATTGTCGCTTGGTGACCGCACAGAATCAGTCACTCAGATGGCAAGCCGAAGACGAAGACCAACAGACAGAGCGCTGTCAGAATGCCAAATCGGACGACGTGCGAATAACGATTCGGGAGACCGTCCTTCTTGATGGCGACCAACAGTGCCACGATGCACTGAAGCATGTAGTACAACGCAAATGCTCGCGAAGCATAGGCGATGATCTGGTTGACGTTGGTTTCCCAAGTGATGAAACAAGTTACTAACAGGATCAACAGGTAGGTATAACGCGTTGGCAGCCGCTGGTGCGTAATATCGCTGACCAGTCCTCCGCAACCTTCGGTATCGGCTAACCCAGCACTGAATTGACTGCCGATCGCGGCGACTGAAAGCAGAATGGGCAGTACTGTGGCAACCGGGGCTGTCATGCCAATGATCGCCGTGACGTCCGACCCCAAACCTTCGTGAAAAAACACAGTCGATAGTCCAATGAAGATCAGGTAAATGAAGCCTGATATCAGCTGCGCCGTCCGCATCGTCGCGATTCGCTGGTCCGCAGGATGCTCGCCACCGAGGTAGCGAGACGTTTCGAAGCCCTGAACGACAATCAAGAGCCCCAACAGCACGCGCAGGTCGTTCAGTTCAATAGTTGATGAGATGTCTGGGAGGGTCCACGTGCCGTCGCTCAGCAGAGTCATGTTGTAGATTGCCAAACCAACCAACAGCGCACAGATCATTCCCAGATTCAAAGCTACTGCATACTTTTCCAGGCCTTCCAACATGCCTAAACCTTTCCACATTCCGATACCGGTGATCAGCAGCAATAGTGCGGTGGTGATGGAGTGGGCATAGAACTGACTGTCAATTTGCAGGGCGTTCAGCAAGAACGCGGCAAGCAACTGCAAGTAATACGTAACAGAGATGAAGTAGGCAGCGGCCAGTACGATTCGTGACAGTAAGGCGATTGCTTGGGCTGGCCCATTCCGGTCGTTCTCAATCGGTTCGAAGTGCCGGATGTTAAAGCGAACGGCACCGCCCACCGCATAAGCCAGCACTAGCAGCAATGCCATGCACACCACGGCCCAGCGGCCAACGATTCCTGCCAGTAGCGGTGCGCTGACCAGAAAGCCGCTGCCCATGATCGATGCCAATGGGGTGACGGTGGCCTTCCAGCTGGATGAACTCGCAAGCCGCTTGGAGAACGCCAGATAGCCACCTACCAGAAGCGCCACAATGATGATGACGGCGTTGAGCATGTTCAGCTCGCGAGCCATTCGTGGGCTTGCGCTACCTGATTCGCCTCAAAGTACTTGATCGAGGACATGGTGAAGGGTTTGCAAATGGTGGCCATCCACTTTTCCCAAGTCTTTTCACCAACCATTGCGATTTTGTCGATGTCGCTACAGTGTTTCGTCGCGAACTTGATGTCTTCCCAAACCGCACCCAGGTCCCAGCCGTGGAAATCATGCATAGTGAACAGGATCTTGATCTTGCCGGAGTCCCCAATCAACTTTTCGACAACCGGTTCCAGCGACTCGTAATCCTCCGCAGACAACTTGCCGCTTATTTTGACTTCCAGCAACTTAGCTTCAGCATGTTCGATCAATTCGATGGCCATCGTTTGCACCCTTCGCGTCCGGTGATGGTTTCGTGAGTCATCCGTTATAGCACTCGTGACAGAATTCGAACTCTACGCAGTGTTAATCCTGCTACGTTGCGTCAACCTACGCTTCGCTCGACGAGTGCGTTATCTGATACTAACCAGAGACTCTCGCTGGCGAAAACAATCAGGCCGATATCGTAATCTGCCGACGCACTAAGACACCATGTCTTGACCATGAACCTCACCAATCCTAGACTCTGTCGAGACTTCCTCATAGCTTGAAACCATGCCAAGCAGCTGTTGAGTCTTAGGTGAGATTCGCATGAAGTTCTCAATTAAGTGGCTATTAATTCTCGTCGCCGCAGCCTGCATTACAGCGCATTCGCTGGCGAACGCCTCGCTGTTCTGGGGTAGCCTTTGCTTTTCCATTGCGTTACTGATTCTTGGAGTTGGGATTCTCGGAGTCATGTTCTGCAAAGAAAATGAAAGGGCATATTGGATTGGCTTCTGCTTCATGGGCATTTGCTACTTTGTCCTGCTCTTTGCGCCAGGGCCAGACCGTTGCGTTGGACATAGGCTTGTAACCACCAAGGCGTTGGGCTACCTGGAACCATTGATTCGACGAACAGACGTTGCCACCGGAGACCACGTTGTAAATGCGGCCAGGATGGCCACGGATGCGGAACTCGAGTGGACACTGAATCTCGGCGGCAACTCAAACTTCCTGTGTCCTCAATGGGGGCATTTCCAAATGGCCGGACACGCTGCCGTTGCGTTGGTGCTCGCGGTTTTTGGAGGCACAGTTGCCCGACGTTTCTACGACCATGAACGAGCGGAAGCCCGTACACCGATTCCATGACATGAAGCGATCTGTAACTGTTGCATGCGGACAGCTAACCGCGAAGACTCCGAGCATCACTGTGATGTGCACTGAACTTTGACCGCGTAAGCGAGGTTCTTGATGAGGTCCATCTCGATCGGCATTGCACTTATTGCCTGCGTGACCTTAGGTGGCGAGCTCGTTCGTGCTGAAAGTCTGGTGTACGAGTTCGTCGACGTGGACGGAGGCAACGTGGTATTGGCGACCCTTGAATTTGAGCAGTTGCCCGGTGACCATTCCGATGTGGTTTCATTGTCTTTCACCGATGTTGGCAACGAGCTATTTGGACTTGGACTACGCTATGAAGGTGTGTTTGACCGTATGGGACAGGATACTGTTGGCTTCAGCGACGATACTCTTGGCGGTCTGATCGGCACCAATTTCTTCATGAGCAACAATGCCGACATGCATGATGACAATCCGCCCCCCACTTCGCTATCAGACGCGATAGCGACGAACCGACTAACGCTTCACGCCAGAAGCATCATCGACTTCCCTAGTGACGAAATCGAACTAAGCTACACAAGCAGCACGGGTGTAGAACGAGTGGTTTCCCGGCGAGGACTATGGCTGGCGGTGCCTGAGCCACACACTAGATTGTTGCTTCTGATTGCCATGCTTTGGGGCGGTTTGATATGTCCCAGGTCCGCAAAGGTTTCCTCGTAGGACACCGGTCGGAAAACGCGACCGCTGCTTCGTAGCCGAGTCGCAACGAACGGAGTTCACGTGACCGATGCGGATCTTGCCGGCGGCGAACACGATCTCCGTCCTGGTCATCGCTCGTTTGCCAGCGACAACGTTCACTGTGCCTCGTCACTACGATTCCCAAACGCACGATGAACCTCAGGGTCCACGTCAAATCCGACGGTTCTTACCGATCCGTCACATGCGGCAACCTGGATGCCGGTCGCATGTGGACTTCCCAATGCCCAAAAATCAACCAACCCCGGACGGTCGCGCATCGGAGGTGCGGACATCCAACGGGCAATATCGTTGTCATGTCCTTGATAAAGACACTGGTCGTCCGCGAAATCGTCTCCGGTTGAGTAATTGTCCGGGTTCAGGTAGCGTTCCCCAATGAGGTAGGTCTTGCTGCTACCATCACGAATCTTTGCCATCGTGATTTCGCTGCGTTGAAATATCACGCCAGTAGCTCGCCAATCACTTGGCATCGAACCGGTGGACCAGCCACTTGCGCCCGGGCCGCACCATGTAAAGCTATCAGCCTGTTGTCCAGTCGACGGGCCTGTTTGCACACAAGCCGGCTGCGTTCCTGCGTTGCAGGCGTAGTCACCCCTCGCCACTTCGAAGACTTGGGAGACGTTGAAGAAATAGTCCGGGCTCTTCTTGAAGGGATACGGCTTGGCCTCCCGTCGCGAAGGACAATGGAACAGCGACACCGGAGTCTGCACCATCTGACGGAGCCGTGCCGGTTTGTCCCCCGGACCGCTCGTCGCAATGTTCCAGATACTGCTTTCCTCCAGGAATGGAAGCACGGCGAATGTCCACCCACCCGGCTGCGACTCGCCCATGCCGAGATCAGGATCCCCAACCCAGCGGTAGCCCCAACCATTCGACGGCAACGAACCGTGCGCGGATTCATGATTGAGACAACCTAAGGCGAATTGCTTCAGGTTATTGCCACACTGAATTCGGCGAGCTGCTTCCCTGGCGGACTGTACCGCAGGTAGCAGCAGGGCAACAAGCATCGCGATGATGGCGATTACAACAAGGAGTTCCACGAGCGTGAACCCGGCATGTTGGCGATTCTTGGTGACGAATTTGCGCATTGAAAGTGGGGAATCGTTCATCTTCTTCGGGAGGGTGATGCTTCATTCGCTTGGCGAACGCGGCAGCCCACCTGGGCGACGATCGAACCTTCACGCGACGAGGTCATCTGGTTGCCATTGTAGCGGGCAACCAGATCATCTGCCATGCAAATCGAGACTGACGTTTACTCCGTGCCGTCAGGGTTGAAATCCGACGTTTCCCCCCGAGCTGATGCGAGACTGCGCCAGACGTGGACATCGGTGTCGTTCGCAGCGAACTGCACGGAACCGTCACAATGTGCTGCGTTGACGCCACCGGCGTGATGACTGCGAGCTGTGAAGACCTGCGAGTAAGAGTGCCCTGCGGGTACCGGACGCGGAATCCTGTTAGCTTCGTAAATCTCCGCCGAAAGAATCAGCCGGGCGATTTCATCGGGAACGGGCGAGTTCGGCGGCAGCCACCCGGTGAATGTCTGTCCCCCCAGTGAGGTGCTAAAGTCAGAAAGTGGTCCACCCCAACCCGGGCCGTTTGGAGGAACGACCTTGGTCTCGCTCATCATTAGTGTTTTGCTCATGCCGTCCACGATGCGTTTGGTTGGTGTCTTGTTGACGGGAACAAACGGAGCACCACGGAACAATACGCCGGCCTTCTCCAGCTGTCCGTAGTTGGTGTTGCCGAAGTTCACCACATAGTTCGCTCGTACACGTGCCCACGTCGGGCTCTCCCATTCGTTCTCTACCAGTCCGACATCCGAAGGACAGGCAAACATTTCGATTTTGGTCTTGCGCGCCAGGTTGTTCGACGCATGGCTGAACGACACGTTGAAATTGATCATGTCAAACCACGCCTGCTGTTCGATGTACGGGCCCAGCTGGCTGTACCAGCCATGATCGTCGTACCAGCTTCCCGGTCCCTTGCCGGAGTAATCACCAGGAGTCCATGACACGGCTCCCGAAGGAAAACCCTGCTGAGCCGACTCGTAGTTCAGCATTCCCAAGGCAAGTTGCTTCAGGTTGTTCGTGCATTGAATGCGTCTGGCGGCTTCCCGCGCTGACTGAACCGCAGGCAGTAACAACGTCACCAACATTGCGATGATTGCGATCACGACCAGCAGTTCTACCAATGTAAAACCAGCTTGCCCTCTGGGCGCGTGACGACGCTTACAGATCGAAATTATGGGCATCGTTATCTCCTTCGACTTGGATCTTGAACCCTGCCTGGTGTTTCGCCGGTACCAGGTTTTCTCTCTCCGGATACGGCGTGGCACCGGGAGCGTTATCTTCGCGTACCATGCGGCCCGTTAATCTGGTGATATTGAAGATTGCCGTCACACTGCCCTTGGGCACGTTGGGGGCGTCGTATGCTCCATCTTCGATGGTTACGGAGGTGGGAGCTGCTTGACCGCCCGCATCAGGCATGAACTGAATGTATCCTTCCGCGTCTTCGGGTAATGGTTTCCCTCCCACGGAAATCGATCCCGAGAGGTGAGCCGTGTTGGTGTTGCCGGCTCCGCCCCCACACCCAACAACCACGCACATCACGCAAAGTGCCGCAACTGCACATTGGATTGGTTTGAGAATTGCCCGATACATGGAGATCCTCATGACTCAAATAAAAAACAGGAGAATAATCTGACGCGCTCGCACCACGTTGGCGTCAATCCCACCCAGTCAAAGCTGCTAACGTAATCCCGACCTGATCAAGAACACTTCATATCGGCATCATCGCCCTCGAATGCACGCCCCGTGTCGTCCGGAAGCATACTCCGGACCGGATACGCTAGATCCCGACCGCCGTACGAGCATAACGTATCCCGACTGCCCCATTTGATAATCGGAGTCGCATCAGCGTAATACTCCCGGTGATGGTCGAACTTCCCGACCTTGTGGATGTCCCGCTTGTGTCGTTCGCTGATCTTACCGGGCGGGGCTGGCCAGTCGACATTTGCGATCGAATTGCGGGGCATTCAAAAACAGGAACGTCGCAGATGTCTGGACCGACCGGCTTGACCTCTGCGGTTGTGTTCTTGAAACGCCAATCGCTACCTGAGCAGCGTTCAGCGGGCCGACTCGCGAGCTTGGTTTGACAGTTGAGGAACGGAGATGGCACGTCATCCTGAGGACTGATCCGTTAGACGAATCCTGCAACACATGCATGCATTCAACATCGCGACCGCCAGAATCGCAAAGGCACACGTGAGCGGCGGCGGAATTGGCCTGCAGAAATCCAAGACAGCGTCGTTACGTTAGTCTTCCTTGAAGTGCCAAGTATCGAGAATCTTTCCTCGCCGGTCCATCTTCAATCCCGCTTCCGTGCCTTCGACCTCGAACATGACATGGTAGTACACCGACGGACCTCCCCTTTCGATCTCAACGTCCAACAGCGGCTCGTCCGGAAATTTCTCGCGTGCCTGCTTGCGTACCACCGCCGGTAAATCCTCAAATTGTATGGACTCGAGACTGGTCTCCTCCGGCTCTTCATTAACCCGATTCACCTGATCCTTTGGCTTCAGGATTGGTGTGTCCCAGCCTTCGATATCACCCGGTTTCGCATCCGTGACCGAAGGCTTGAAGCTAAAGGTCGAAGGATTGTACGGCCCCACGAAGGAGACATCGGCGTCCGCCTTGATTTCGTCGTCCATCCCCATGCACCAGAACACGGCGTTGACGATCATGCGCCGCACGCCTTCGCTGAGGATGTCTTCCGATGCGCCCTGAGTCGTGCAGAATGCCCGACCTTCTTTGCCGCCTTTGAACTTGTACGTCCGTATCCAGGCAGCAGGCTGCGGATCCTTCCCTTCCAGCGGATCGGAACCAACCTCCATCGATTCCAACACACGGTTGGTCGCAAGGATGGTTGACTTGGGCAACGGTCTGGCCGAGTAGGCTCCTGCCATCGCGTGCATGTCCTTGACGCCACGCATCACCGGGTGCGTTTTGTGGTCGGGCACTACGTGCATTGCCGTGGCATACTCATGATTTCTTCCGTAATGGCCCGCGCCCAGCTTCGGGTTCCACGTTTCCCCCAGGATCTGACGACCAAAGCCGCCCACGAAGTCCTCACCGCGATGCTTGAAGTTGTGATAAGCGTATTCTCCCTTCAATCCATTGAACGCGTGGGTTGTGGTACGCAGACCGATAATCGGCCCGCCGCGTTTCAAATAGGCTTCAAACTTCTCCATCCAGCTGTCCTCCGGGTGCACGAAACGCAGGAACAGGAACAGCATGTCCGCGTCATCAATCGCCTCAATTCCGGGAATATGACTGGAGCCCTGTTTGATGAGCCCATCAGGCGTTTGTCCGAAGAGAACTGTGCACTTGAAGCCGAACCGTTTCGCCATAATCCGGGCGATCGCGGGGCACGTTTCTTCGCCCCGGTATTCATGGTCGGAGGCAATAAACAGAATGTGCTTGCCTTTCCCCGGGCCTTCTCCACCCTCGTAAACAACACGCTCAGCGGCGAGTGCGTTGGCACCCCCGAACAACAAACCCATAGCAACGATCAATACATGTCGGGCGTTCATGCTCAGGTCCTCTCTTCGATCTGGTTAAAGTCAGCGTGGCAGCGCATTCAAGATGCAAGCTTACCCTAACGCATCCCGGTCAAAACTGCCATCCTTGGGCCCGCAAGCGTCGAACTAACGACGAAGTCTAGCTGGCAGCAGAGATCATACTGACAGCAGAAACCACCCTGACAGCAGAGGCCATCACTTTGCACGTGCGTTTGGAAGCCTCGCTGCGCCGGATGATGAAGAAAGCGAGACTGACGAACATATTCAGCGTTGGTTGGAAATAGTGTTGGTCATAATTTACTTATGCCAACATCTTGAACTCAGTTGCGGAACATATGATACTTATGCCGCAGCCTGATAATCACCACCGAAGAGCGACCGCTACTGCCCAAGGGAATATCCGCCCGAAGTCTTTCACGCTACGTGAATAGAGTTCGGGCGGATATTCCCTTTTTTTGTGGCGTCAACGAGAAACGAGAGTATTCATGCGATGTGTTTATGTCTCCGCACTCTGCCTTGCCTTATTATCGTTCTCTCCATTAGCTAATACGGCCTACGGCTTGGATTATGTATTCGAGCAGCTAAGTCTGCCCGGCGCCGAGTTCACCACACCTTTGGACATTAACAACAACGGCGTTGTCGTGGGCGTCACCGGGAATGATTTCGATGGCCTGCCGTTACTGGGGGGCTTCGTTTGGCGCGACGGTGAGTTCTCAATGCCGGACGTTGGCTTTTTGGACGCCGTTTTTGCTGCCATTAGTGATTCCGGTCTGGTGGCAGGTACGGGATTCGACTTCTTCTCCTTCACTACTCCCGTGTTTGTATTGGAGCTTGATTCCGGGGACATTGAAACGTTCGAGGTGCCTGATGGCTTCATCTCTTTTCCTGGCGGGATCAACGGAAATGGTGAAGTGGTTGGCGCCTACTTTGGCAATGAAGACGAATTCCTTTCCTTCATCAGACGAAATGACGAAGTGGGAATGATTTCGATCCCGGGCCTCACAGAGATCGGCGCTGCAGACATCAACGAGTTGGGACAAATCGTTGGTGGGGCGGTCAATGAAGCTGGCGTTTCCGTCGGATTCATCCTTCAGGACGAAACGACGACACTTATCGAGCATCCTGAAGGAGAGACCGAATTACTGGCCATCAATAATCTGGGACAGATAGTCGGCAGTGTTTTCGACGGCGAGAACAGCCGGGCATTCATTTACGACGGGTCATCTTTCGAGGACGTTTCCTTCCCCGGTGCTGACGAGACTGTCATCTGGGGCATCAACGACCACGGCGTGCTCGTCGGTGAGTATTTCGTTGACGACACCGACGCCGGTGTCGGGTTCATTGCGACGCCAGTCCCAGAACCTGGTGGATGGCCACTGGCGATTTTCGCCTTCGCCGGTGCGTGCAGTCAAAGGCGTCCCCGGCTCGTTCTCGTCATGCAATGAGGCTCGCAGATCGAGCTCGACCAATGGTGCCCAAACAAGCGTGTCAAAACGTATTTGGGAGGACCGTAAGCCTCTCGATCAACTGACGTTGGTTCTGCGAATGACGATGCAACCAATCATGCAATCGCAATGCGGGCCATGTAAAGCAGGCCGACGCAGGTAATCAGCCCGCCTCTGATGTAAGACCAAGGAAGACTGGGAAGTTTCCACTCGCGTCGCGTTATCCTTTGCCCCAAGACCTGAATCACGATTCCGGTGATCGACAGTGACGTTGCGATGCCAGCCGCAAAGAGTGCGATGACCGCATACGCTGCAATAGGAGAACCTTCTGACATACTTGTGAAATAGGCTGCCATTGCCGATGGACAGGGTAGTAGGCCAAAGGCAATCCCGAGAAAAGCGCTCTTTGAGTAACCCGCTCCCGGTTTGGACTTGCCTTCCTCCGGCTTGGAATCTTCGCAGGGCTGGTGGTGACCACCACAACCGCACTTCGTCGGCTTCGCCCGCCATGCCGAAGCCAGCATCCACAACCCGACGACGACGATCAAACCTGCACTGATCCACTGCATCGACACGGTGACGGCCACGTTGTGGTGATGATGGTCGCCCGTGATCAAGTGGTGTGTCAGATGAACCATCGCTGCGATGGCCATCAGCGAAACCGAATGAGAGATCGCGCTGGATACTCCCGCGATGATCGGATGAATCAGGCTACCCCGTTCGCTGGCGAAATAGGCCAACATCGCGGTTTTTCCGTGACCGGGTTCCAGGGCGTGAAGGGCTCCCAGGCCAAATGCGAGTCCTAGAGTGAGTTCGTGAGCGTGAGCATGCATGTCTGTCTTTGCCAAGTACTGTTCCAATGATTCGCCGGCCGCAAATCCTACGCAGCAATGGCAAGTATTGTTCGCATGCAATACCGCTCAGTTCACGCGATCCTCAGCAAACTCCGATGGCCGCTGCGTCGAAACGAGCGGCAATGCGATACCGTGGGATTTAGCGATCGCGATGCCTACGTCTGCGTCGCGTCGTTATCGGTTAGACAGCAGACGACTCCCCGGCATCGGCACGAATTGATGTGATTGACGATATGCCCGACCACGAGGAACAATCCGCCAAGAGGCGTGACGAAAGGAGTGAGCGACGCAACGCTAAGCGTAGCGTTTGGCGGAGTCTCAAGGTCGCCTCGCTCACAGCAGCCTCCACATCCGGAACCTACAGCAGCCGAAGCCGTCTGATCTTCACTTGTACAAAGGGAACAGCAACCGTCTTCCAGGCCGAACGCTGCAGTCGTCAGAAGCAATAATCCGAACCCACCCCAGATAGCCGGCGCGAAACTGCGGTGCTTTCGCCAACCGGGTACGAATGCAGCTGCCGCCAGTCCAAAACAGACCACCGCCATCCATCGTTGGAACCCTTGGCTCGCGACCCAACCGAGCCCGAGTGCCGGTAGATACGCCAAAACCAGCGGCATGGCTGCGCAGTGAACGGCGCACCCAATCGACGCGACCATACCGGCCCAGTCGGCCCAACCGCCGCGGACTGGCAACTCAAAGGAGGCTGCATCTGATGTCATCTTCGAAGTCCTTTCAAGATCGTTAACTGCTGAAGGAGGAACTATCAGTCGTGAGAGGCGAACTGCGATGGCAGACGTTTCAGGTGAAGGCGACGAAACTCGGTTTTCAAGTTGGCGTCAAGCTGCTTACGCCGCTCCGGAAGCTTCGCCAGCAGCGCTTTGTAGGCTGCAACCGCTCGCTCGGCACTCAGTTCGACGTCCGTCTTGCCGCGTGATGGAGGCAACCTCAGTGATTCTCCGTTCGGATTCGCAGCAGCCAACCGCTGCCGCCAAAAACGATCAACAGCGCACTCGACATCTTCGCGATAAAACAGAAATTGAAAGTCGCGAAGTTCTCTGACGCGTTCGTTGCACAGCTCATACTCAGAGCTAGCTTCTTTCAACAGCAGTACTTCCACACCAATCAGTCGACTGCCGGTCCGCCGGAACGCCTCCGCGTCCAATGCATCCGTCACGACAACGGTCGACCTGGGATCTTCAGCCCTTACCTGCGGTGGTTTCACAGACAACCAGGCAGCCACGGCTACGATCCAGAACAGTCTCCCGGCACTTCGCAATCTGTCCATTCCAGAATCCATTTCGTGTCCTTGAGAAAAAGTGACTCGGACCGCAAGACGTCAACACATGCAATTCGATTGCATCACAGCAATCACACAGAGACATTCAAGCGGGACCGACAAGATTGATGCAATGGATAGCTCTGTTGCTTCTGTCACTGGCTGGAGTTGGTTTGCATATGCAATGCATTTGCAATTAGACGCAGATCAGCTAAGCTGGGTTCAAAGGCGATGCTTACGAGGAATGACTGATGAAACGCACCGAACCCGATGCAGCAACAGCAAAGCAGGCACTTCGAGACGCCGGTCTCCGGGCTACAGCCGCCAGAGTGGCCGTTTTCAAGCTGTTGGCGTCTGCTGGCGGACCGCAGAGCCACGCGGAGGTCGTAGAAGCTCTCGAGGATTTCGGATTCGATCAATCCACGCTGTTTCGCTGCCTCAACGAAATCGCTGACGCCGGATTAGTGGCCAGGCTTGATCTCGGTGATCAGACGAGACGATTCGAGCTTAGGAAGAGAGACGAAATCGAATTCACACATCCGCACTTCATGTGTGTTGATTGTGGCGAGCTTAAGTGCATGCATGATTTCTCCGTCCAGATAACACCCTCACGCGGGCCGCGTCGAGCACAATTGGGCACGATTACCGAAGTCCTTATCCGGGGCCATTGCGGCAACTGCGAAGGCACTTAGCAAACCCAATGGCAGTCTGCACGCGCACCACCCCGAGCGGACAACAATACCGTCGCACGTTCCTTGCATAGCGGAGCAGGAAGAAACCTTACACTTACGTCGGCAACTGTGGCGTTCACACCTTCGTAACTGCAACCTGGATCCCGCTTCTCAAAGTAGCCTGTTCCCCCGAGCAAAAGGCCATCCCTGGCCCAATCTGCTGCTCAAGAAGTTACTCGCGGACCATGAAGCAGATGCATCCGTTCGTCATCTCGGCGGGTTTCTCTCCCGCCGACTGCGTCATCATGAGCTCTCCTGCTGAGCTTCGATTTCAATAGACGGAAACGGGTCTTCAAAGCCCGACCAAGCTTCCGGACCTTGCTGGAACTCGCGGTCCGTCACCAGGCAAGCGTCGAGGTGCATTTCGACGGTCTGTTGATCGAGTCCTTGCCCAATGAAGACCAGTTCCTGGTGGCGATCTCCATGTTCACCATCCATCCTGGCTCGGATGTTGGCGATCTGCTCTTCGTCTTCTGGCCACTCTTCATCTGACGCTGCCGCCCACCAGTATCCAGCAGGGTTCATACGAATCGAACAGCCTGCTTGCGACCAGTCATACGCCCAGTCGTTCCGCGATGCGATCCACATCAATCCCTTGCTGCGAAGTACGCCTCGGAAAAGGCCTTCCGCCATATCGCCATCCAATGCCTCCTGCAGACGCAACGGATGAAAAGGACGTTTTCGACGGTAGACGAAGCTGGATATTCCGTACTCGTCTGTCTCGGTTTCTTCCTCGCCCCTTGGAGTCGAAAGCCAATCGGGCATTATTTCGGCTTCTGCCAACTGAAAACGACCAGTCCCGAGGACTTTGTCCAGCGGAACCCGGCTTTCGGTGGAATGCAATATTTCCGCGCCCGAATTGAGTCGCCTGATGATTTGTTCGAGCTGCTCCAAGTCGTAGGGCGAGATCAGATCGGTCTTGTTGATAATGATCACATTGGCAAACTCGACCTGATCCACCAACAAGTCCACGATGCTCCGGTCGTCTTCTTCGCTCAGGCCCATTCGACGATCTGCCAGATCATCCCAGGAACCGAAATCGTTGATGAAGCTTCCGGCATCGACCACCGTCACCATCGTGTCGAGCTCTGCGAGCTGCGAGAGGCTCTTGCCCTCTTCATCCACAAATGTGAATGTTTCAGCAACCGGTAATGGTTCGCTGATTCCCGTCGATTCAATCAACAGATAGTCAAATCGACCGTCACGTGCCAATC
This sequence comes from uncultured Halomicronema sp., assembly GCA_964522775.1. Classification (GTDB taxonomy): domain Bacteria; phylum Cyanobacteriota; class Cyanobacteriia; order Phormidesmidales; family Phormidesmidaceae; genus Halomicronema. Next base: position 4,256 of record CAZFWL010000001.1, on the reverse strand, counting down.
GGGAAACTTCGATAAGCAGGTCTTCACGCAGCGTGCAGCAAATACAACCGTTGGACATTTCGACCAACTGCTCCTCCGTCCGCGACAGTCCGGCTCCGCCTTCCCGGACCAGGTTCGCGTCTATGTTGACTTCACTCATGTCGTTGACGATCACGGCAACTCGCATGTCTTCGCGGTTCGCCAGGATGTGATTGAGCAATGTTGTCTTACCCGCGCCCAGAAACCCGCTCAAGACTGTTACTGGCAGGGGCGACCTGGTTGCGGACGATTGGTTGTTTTGCATGGTTACTCCGTGGTTGTTAACGAAACAAAGGGCCGGTGAGTCGCAATAAACGCTAAGTGCACTGCCAGAGCTGGCTGATTGGATATCGGCGACATGACATGCTCCTGACACTCACGTGCAACGGCAATATATCTGCAAACGGATTGCATTCAAGGCGTGCGATTGCAGATGGCGACGTGGGGTCACCACGACCAACACGCGTCGATCGCCTCGCCGACCTGACCGCAATGTGGTCAGACGGCGATTCGATTCGTGTCGTCCGACTAGCCGTCTCTTCCCTCGAAAGATGGCGGCCACACCATTCAAACAGCTTCTTGATCGCCTCTTGTTGACATAGGGCCCGTCCTTGGCAACACTTACAAAAGGTCGGGCCGCACCACCTTCCTTGGTGCATTTATGTTTTCGCTTCCAACCGCAATTGCTCGATCGATCGCCTGGTGCTGCCTGGCCACCCTGCTTCTATGTGCTGGTTTGGGGCCTTCGCTTAGACACTGTGCGTGTGTGCGTCAGCTCGTCGAACCCGAGGGAGTCAGTAACTGGTGCGACGAGGGGTGCTGTGCCTCACAGTCTCTACCGCGTGCTGACGGTGACGTTCCGAGACAACACGACGAACGCGAGGGTCAGGGTTGCTGCTCGGTATGTCGGTTGATAGCACAGTTGGAAAGCGGCTTCATCCTTCCTTCTTCGGGCTTCTGGTTCAACTCCGTCGTTTCGATTGAATCTGCTGCTCCCTCGCACACGTACTTTGGAATACGTCTTGTCGAGAATGCAGGGCGGGGTCCACCGACGACGTCTCTTTGAATTTGCACCCTTATTCGCAAGGTGCTCGTGTTAGTTGTGCAAGCAACTATGTCCCATGCGCTGCATGAGCATGCTGATCGCGCGGCGGCGTTCGGCTGCGCGAGAAACGAGCACCGGCTCAAGATCTGCACAAGCCCATCAGAAAGCAAGAGATAGAGATGAAACAATTGTCGCTGTATGTAGCAATCCTGGGAGCGTTCAGTTGGAGTACTGTGTGCGCACAGGAAATCCCACACTCCGACGTTTTCTTTTCCTACGGAGAAACGAAGATCGAAATCCTGAATGACAGCCTCGTGCTTCCCCAACTCATGCTAGATAGCGGATTCTTCAGGCAAGCCAACGGCAACCCTGGCTTCTTCAACGAGAGGGATAATGGCGGGGGAACCGGGCCGAGTGACATTGTCGGCTACAACGTCCTCGACGACCTCTTATTTTGGAGTGAGGGCGACTTTGCAACACCTAGGGAAACAACTGAAATCCGTATCATCAACAACCCGCGGACAGTCGCCGACACGATTATCGGTACTGACACGGGCGAACAGCGTGCTATGTTCGAGCCCCTGAGCAATACGATCGGCCAGTCCAATAGCGCTGGAGATTTTCACTCGCACGTTGATTTCCGATTAGATCCCATTTCAAGCGACCCGGAAGAATCACCGCTGCCAGGGGCGTATGGGCTGAAACTAAGCCTATCGTCTGACAACCCGGATATCCAGGAATCAGATCCATTCTACGTCGTATATCGTTTCGGAATCGAACAAGACGATTTCGCCATGGCATTGGAGGATTTCAGTGCTTTGTTGAGTCCGGCAACAGCGATGACAGGCGACTTCGATGTAGACGGATTTCTGACAGCGGTCGACATCGACCTGTTGAGTGCCGAGGTGGCAGCCCAATCCAACGATTTGTCGTTCGATCTGACCAGCGATGCGGTCGTTGACGAAGCAGACCGATTGAAGTGGATTGAGGAATTGGCGGG
>CAZFWL010000001.1:0-2093 GCA_964522775.1 uncultured Halomicronema sp. | reverse complement strand
GCGATGCGGTCGTTGACGAAGCAGACCGATTGAAGTGGATTGAGGAATTGGCGGGAACGATCTCAGGAGACGCGAACTTGGACGGGACCGTCCAATTCTCGGATTTTCTGGCTCTGTCGGGCGGTTTCGGAATGCCGGGAGGTTGGGCAGACGGTGACTTTGACGGTGACGGCGATGTCCAATTCGCGGACTTCCTGTCGCTGTCGGCCAACTTCGGTCAGATGGGCGCAGCGGCAGCGTCAGTCCCCGAACCGGCCTCGGAACCGCTTGCAGTCATCGCACTGGCTACGCTGTCCTTGGCTCGCCGACGGAGTCGAACGCTCACTCCGAGGGAGTGGTCAAATTGAACGCGACAGGACGCATCCCATCCACCAAAGCACACCTTCGTTCAGTGAAGAACAGAGATCAATTGTCCCGCAAAGCTTTCACACTTGTTGAGTTGTTGGTTGTGATCGCCATTATCGGCATGCTGGTCGCATTGCTGCTGCCAGCCGTGCAGGCCGCGCGAGGTGCAGCAAGGAAGACTCAATGTACGAACAACTTGCGGCAGCTCGCTTTGTCATTTCAGAACCATCACGATTCGATGGAGTACTTTCCGATTTCGCAAATTGGAAGCGGCGCCGATGACGGTCATGGAGGGTGCCGAAGCGGAATGTACAGTTGGCACGCGAGAATCCTTCCCTATATCGAAGAGAATCCACTCTACGAGTCGATCGACTTTAACCAGAACATGGCGGACTCTTGCACTTCGGGGCACGACGGAACCATCTCCCAGCTGCATCCGAACGCTCTTGCCGCTGCGACAGAAGTCTCGGTCTTTTTGTGCCCGTCAGACGGAGTAACGGGTTCGAATGATGTCGTCATGGGAGCCTCGAATCCGGCGTCCGATAATTACGCGGCGAACGCTGGTTGGCCGACGGAGACGACAGGAATCGATGGAGGAAGAGAGTCACCCATCAAGTACAACGGAGTTGTGACATTGATGAACCCATCTCTCCCCGGCCTTGAGAATTTGGCCCGATCACCGGTGCGTATTCGCAACATTACGGACGGGTTATCAAAAACTGCAGCAATTGCGGAGCGGCTCATTCAGACCGCTGTCGACCGTGATGCGATAGAGACCGGCGACGACCGTCTGAAGTCCTACCACATTACAACAGGAAAGCGCAGCATGGGCGTACTTTCAGAACGATGTAGCTCTACTTCGACGCATGCCGACGCACTCCAATCGGCCTATGTCGGCAGAGCCTGGATATCGGGCTGGTCACCTACGGGAGCAACGTATCGCCACCTCAAGACTCCCAACACAACCCATTGCCATTTTGGGCATAGCTTTACGTCGGGCGAGTTTCTTGTGACTCCAAGCAGCGAACACTCGGGAGGTATCAACACTGCTTTCGCCGATGGCCACGTCGAGTTTGTCACGAACGACGTCGAGCCACGGATCTGGTGGAGCTTGGGAAGCCGAAACGATGGAATTCCAATCCCGTGAGGCTTCCGCTGCCGAGTTGGTGTGTTCCAGATATGTCGGCTTTCTGCTCCTTTCGCGTCTTAGGTCGGGAAGCGCAGAACTGTTAGACTCAGACTTCAAGTGGACCCAAGTCCTTGGATGAGTGAAACGATGAGCGCGAGTATTTCGACGACGACTTGGGACGATTTGCCCCTTATCCAGACACACTCGCTGCAAACGGAACGACGGCGATAATGCACGCCATCAAAGCCACATTGCCTGTGATACGGACGGTCTAAATGCCACAGTGGACACGAACCGCTGGTCGCAAGCGGTTGATTAGGAAGAGGCCCCGAATCGAGCTTACCCGAAAACGACGGGGCGAGAGGATTCGCATACAACCCTAGGCGCAGCGGTCATTTGCAATTGCCAGTTGGCCGGCTGCGTTAGTGCCCTAAATGCGCAGTACGCAAGACTTCGCGCCTCGCTGCATACATTCTAGACTTCTCTTGTCGCTCGTCTTGTCGCTTGCCTTCGTCGCTTAGACGCAGACCAAGCACCCATTATCGCAAACGCTATCCAGCCGAACTCGGGTTCCGGGACGGACTGCACAGGCCCGGCGAGGCTTTGCCCAAAGTTGGCC